>REEF01000103.1 GCA_007695205.1 Planctomycetaceae bacterium | reverse complement strand
ATGTCGGCCAGCAGGCGTCGCAGTCCGGGACGTTCCATGTTCGCGCCGGTGAATCGTAACCGTACACCAGCACCAGGCAGGTGCAGGGGTTGATTACTTCCCGAGTCGGCGGTTGGCGCGACGCGATTTCTTGCGGTCGGCGGCTTGGCGACGTTCGTCCTGGCGGTAGGCCCGTATCGATTCGGGGTGATCCGCTTTCCACGCATGCGGCGCCAATCGCTCCCAGTCCGTCTCACCGGCCAAGACCCGACGCAAGACATCGTCCAGGTAGGCAGCGACATCCAAGTCATTGCGAACCGCACTGCCAACGATCGTCATCAGATTCGCTGCCCGCTCTCCCGCGGCCACCGAACCTTTGAATAACCAATTCTTGCGCCCCACGGCCACTCGCTTCATCAACTGCTCGCAGTCATTGTTATCGATCGAGATCGAGGCATCCTCAATAAACCGATTCAATGCGACCCAGTTACGACGCACATAGGCCGCGGCTTGACCCAGATTGCTCTTGGGCAACACCTGCGCCGGCGACATCGCCTCGCTCGTAAGGTACTGATCGATCAAGCCAAGTATGTGACGCGACAGGCTTCCCCGACGTGCCAAACGCTCGGTGTCATCAACCGACTTGATCTGGTCTTCCACGTCGTAAAGCATCCGAATGAGCGACTCCAAATGCGCGACTTGTAGCGGGAACGCCTTGCGGCACTCATCGATCTTGCGACGCGCATGCGCCCAACACGCCGCGAATACGATTCGCGAGTCACTTCGGTAATCGATCTTTTGAAAACCTGACCAGCAGTCTCCCAATAAGTTGCCTTCATAGTCACCGAGCACATCATCGGGCCCATCCCGGTGACGACTGACCGTAAAGTCGAACGCCACCACCGGAAGCCGCGAAGCGTAGTAGCCCCACATCTTGGCCTTGATGCTCGGCGCGCCAGTGGCGATCGCATTTTCGAGAACTTCGGCGATCCGCTCACGGCGAGGATGATTCGACAGGTCTGGTAATTCCGACGGAGTGATCAGCAGCACACCGGTTTCATCACAACCGATCGTGCGATCCTGTTTCATATAGAAACGCAAGTAGTCTGACAGCGGACGAAGGGCGAACTCGACTGCCGTTTCGATATTTTGAAGCGTGCTACGGCAGGGCGTCCACCCGCTGCCAGCGAACATGTCTTGCTGTCGATAAAACGGCAGGTGGTAAAAATACTTGGCCGCGACGACTTCCACACCGATCGACACGTCGAAGCGATCGCCTGCCACCAAGCCGGACGGTCGCTCGGGGCTGACGATGCCTTTGCCTGGATCGGCCGGGTAGGCATATTTGGCGTATTTGTTAACTCGCACTCAGCAATTCCCGGCGAGTGGACCCAAACCAATCAAGTCGATCAGAACGGGTAGAATGGGGGAATTGCGTTGAGTTGGCTTTCGTGATCCGGCGATGAAGTGGGAAGACGTCTCGGCAGGCACTGCCGATCGGGGCCGGAAATCGCTTTTTTTCGGTGATCGGGGCAGACCGGCAGCTTCGAAGCCGCCGAAAATCATCGTCCGGCCACTTGCCCGCTATCTGGTTCTCTGTCAGCCCGAGGCAGACGAGCTCACCGCGGCGGAGGCTGGGCCATCGCCGTCTCCAGCAGAATCGACCTCCAGAGCTGCACGAACGACTCAAACACGAAGTGACGCACGTGGCTGCGGAGATGGTCCCAGAGATTCCGTTTCGATCCCAGCTTGGCCCACACGGCAATGAATACCGGGCAGCACGCTTGTTGAATCTGGTCGACAGTGAAGGCTAAGAACATCAGCAGCATGAGCACTGTGCAAAGGTTCTCGCTGCCGTGACCGAAATTGTGTTCGTACTGGTATCCTTGATTCTTCAGCGAGTTGAATGTTTCATTCTCTATCCGCCAGCGACTACGTCCGGCAGTCGAATACCGATACAAAAGAGGCCGCAGAATCTTCAGGTCACACACCCAGCTGAAACGATTGGATACGTCTCCCGAATCCGGAGCAAATTCATCGTGCTGTAGAAAGTTGACTCGCAAGTCGTCATTGCTCTTATTCAGCGGGAGATTTTCAATATACATCGTTTGGGATGCTAGCTCTCCGGTGACCGGATCTTTCCGGTCAACGGAAACTTCCTCGGACCGATCACAAGCACTGATTACCGCTTCGTACAGGTATTGATGATCGCCTGGCTTGGCGCCCAGAAGAAAACGCATATTAAGTTCCTGGAGCAACTCAATATGCGGCGCGTTACTCGCCAAGCCGTCTTCCACAACAATCAACTTTAACTTCGGGTGTAGCCGCCGGACGCGTCGTAAAAGCCGGGCTGAAGCGTTTCGCTCACAGTCATTTTTGGTTTGGCCATCCTGTTTGATAATGGGCTCGACAGCTAACGGGATGACTTCGCGAGTTTCCGGATGGACCAAAGTGGCTGCGACCGCTTGGTGGTGGTAGATCGTGCCAGACTTAGTATTCTTTTGTAGGCAGTGTTTGCAATGCACCTTCGAGGAGCAGAAATGTCCGGTGCCATCGACTGCCAACAAATAATACCCGTCGTGGAAATGCCACTTTTTCAGCATTCCACCCCGCTGCAGCTCGTAGAACAGATCGGCAAAAGCTTCATTGAGCGGATCAATATCAATGCCATCAAGGATTTCTCTCATTGTCGAGTCAGAAGGAATCTTGTTGATCCCGAATAGCTTTTTGATAGCCGGCTCGTCTCGACGGTCTTCAAAGGCCAGTAGCGAAGGCTCCTTGAGTGAAAACATGGCCATCGCGGCGGTGAGCGTGTCGGTCAGGGTATAAACCACTGAAGAGATTCTCCGGGTGTCCTCCACATCATCAAACCGCCGCCTTATCGCGGCGATGAGGGCATCAGCATTGAGATACTTTTTCGGTTTGGGGAGCGTTTCCGAGCCAACCATGGCGTTCTCCGAGGGCGAGAGGTGCGGGGGGAGCAGGCTCCCAGTTCACCAGAATCAGAGAGCAATCTCAAGCGGGGGCCCTCCTGCAGGACTGTCCGTTTGCCACCCCGCAGCATCGCGACGTGCTAGCAAAAACACACGCGGCAAAACACGGGGTTTTCACACTCGCCGGGAATTGCTGCTGACGAGCAACCTGACGTTCAGCAAGTGGGACCAGATATTCAAGGACGCGAT
>REEF01000104.1 GCA_007695205.1 Planctomycetaceae bacterium | reverse complement strand
GGCGACGGCGAGGACTTCGAGTTGATCTTGGCGGTACCGCCCGACCATGCGGAGCGTCTGTTGGCCGACCAACCGCTGCAAGTGCCTCTGACATGCATCGGCCGTTTCGTGGACCAGCCTGGGTTGTGGGCGATCGATCGATCGGGGCAACGCCATCCGCTCATCGCTCGCGGTTACCAGCACTGACCTGCAGGTGTTCCTGCAGGAAGGCGACGAGATCGCCTTTGTCCAGATCGCTCGCGTCGCGAAACCGCAAGCGGATCAGGTCTCGTTCGGCGCGGGATGAATCCAGTTGGCGGTCCCAGCCCAGTTCGGTGACGCGCCCGAAGCCGATGGCGTTCTTGGGACCGATCAGCGTCAGATCCAGGGCCTCCGGTCGTTTGGTATGCAGGCTGGCCCAAGGGTCGTCTCGCGGCGGCAGCAGGTAGTGAACGACTTGCTGATTCTGCCACTGGAACTGGCCGTCGGGTGCGACGGTTTCCAACAGATCGCACATCCGTTGGAGCACCTCCGGTTGCCATCGAACCGTTTTACCGGGCGGGAAGCCTTTTCGCAGCAGATGCCACTTTCGTCCCAGCACCTTCCAAGGCATGGCCTGTTCGACGGTGGTCGCGAACGAATTCTGGAAGAATCCCTGCACGGCCTGTTCCAGAAACGTCCAGAACTCTGGCTGATCGATCTCGTCCATCGCGTGGGCGCGGACTTCTATTTCCTGCCATGCCCCCGCCAACCGTTTGACGCGCACCCTGGGGTCGTTGTTATACAGAGGGATCTCGTCCATCTGATTCAGTGTGTTCAGGTCCAATTGCGCGGCCAGTTCCCCAGCGTCGACGGCGGTGCGCGAGGTACGAAACTTGAGTTTCAGCAGCCAGGTTTCGCCGGTCAACGCGTGGAAGAACCACGGTTGTCCGCGACCGGTGGCGGTGATCTCCACCACGCCGCGCGAGTTCCAGTCGGTTGGCTGAAATCGCCCCAAATGTTGAATGCGATCGACCACTGCTTCCAAAATCCGACCTTCCCAGCGGCACGGTTCGCCTGTGCGTCCCACGCGATCGCGGGTATGCCAGCGACGTCCGTCCCTTTCCCAGGGCATTTTGGCATCTTGACCGACCTGCGCGATTTCCAAGTCGGCTTCGCGCTGCTGGTCGGCCGACTGAGGGTCGTAGATGCTGCGGGGCTGGTGAGGCCCGGCGGACAAGACCGGGGCCAGGGCGGTTGCCGTGTGGGATAGGGGCGAATCTGTCGAGTGGGCTGCGGTTTGCGAGGAAGCGAGCCCGGCAACAACGGGCCGATGCTCGTGGGCGACCAGATACTCGGGCGGTCCCCAAGAAACGATCTGCCCGCCACATTCGCCCGCCTCGGGCCCCAAGTCGATGATCCAATCCGCCTGCTTGATCACGTCCAAATTGTGCTCGATCAGAAGGACCGTATTCCCTAAATCAACCAATCGCTGCAGGACATCCATCAGTCGGGCCAGATCCTCGAAATGCAGGCCCGTGGTCGGTTCGTCCAGCAGGTACAGCGTGCGGCCGGTATCTGGTCGAGCCAGTTCGGCCGCCAGTTTGACACGCTGTGCCTCGCCGCCCGAGAGCGTCGGAGCCGCTTGGCCCAGCGTCAGATAATCCAACCCCACATCGCACAGGGTTTGCAAGATGCGACGGATCTTGGGGATATTGTCGAACGTCGTCAACGCCTCGCCGCATGTCATGTTCAACACATCGCTGATCGAATGACCGCGGTAGGTCACCGCCAGCGTCTCGGGATTGTACCGCTGGCCTTTGCACGTTTCGCATTCGATCCACACATCGGGCAGGAAATGCATCTCGATGCACTTCTGACCGTTGCCTTCACAGTCTTCGCATCGCCCCCCGGACACGTTGAAACTGAATCGCCGCGCGGTATAGCCTCGCAGTTTCGATTCCGGCAACTGAGCGAACAAATCTCGGATCAGGTCGAACACGCCCGTGTACGTCGCCGGGTTGGACGCCGGGGACTGGCCCAGCGGTTGCTGATCGACGCGGATGACTTTGTTGATGTGTTCGACGCCCCGGATTTCGTCGTGCGTACCGACCGGGAGCGAAGCGCGGTGCAGCCGTCGAGCCAGTGCGGCGTACAGCACTTCATCGATCAGCGAACTCTTGCCCCCGCCGCTGACTCCGGTCACGGCGATCAACACTCCCAGCGGAATCTTCAAGTGAACGTTCTTCAGGTTGTGATGACGGGCTCCCAGCACCTCCAGCCAGTCCACGTGCGGCGAAAACCCATCGCGGCGACTGGCCGGTACCGACTGGAGCAATCGCTGCCATGGTCCGTCGGACTCGACCTGCTGCAGCCGACGGTTGGTCGGGACGGCGATCACCTTTTTGCCATTCAGGTAGGGACCGGTGACCGAGGCGCGGCGCCGAGCCAGTTGTTGCGCGCTGCCGTTGGCCACGATCCGACCGCCCTGTTTGCCGGCCCCCGGCCCAAAATCGCACAGATGGTCGCTGCCGGCGATGACCTCTCGATCGTGTTCCACCACCAACAACGTATTGCCCAGATCGCGGAGCTTGTAGAGTGCGTTCAGCAGTCGGCCGTTGTCGCGAGGATGCAGGCCGATCGTCGGTTCATCCAGCACGTACAACACACCGCACAGCCCGCTTCCTAACTGGCTGGCCAGCCGGATACGCTGCGCTTCGCCGTTGGACAGCGTCGCCGCGCCGCGGGCCAGCGTCAGGTACTCCAGTCCGACATCCAGCAGGAACTGGACGCGGTTGCGGATCTCGTGGACCAGTTCGCCCGCGATCTTGCGTTCACGAGCGGAAGGCTCCCAACGATCGATCTGCTGGGCCAGCAGGCTCAGCGGCATCCGACACCACTGGTCGATCGTTTGGTCTCGGAACCGGACCGCTGACGCATCATCGCGCAATCGGCTCCCGCCACAGGCGGAACACTCCACCTGGTCCACGAAATGCTCCAGCCGCACCCGCAACTGGGGCGATAGTCGCGAGGCTTCTTCCAAGGCCGGGTAAAGCCCCTTGAATTGGAACCGGAAGACGGGCGGGCCATTCTTCGAGCTGCGAACATCGAACCACTGGTCACCCGTGCCGTGCATCAGAATGCGGCGTTGTCGACCGTTGAGTTGCGGGAAGGGGGTTTCCAACGGCAAGCCGCAACCGTCGGCCAG
>REEF01000135.1 GCA_007695205.1 Planctomycetaceae bacterium | reverse complement strand
CCCAGCGCACGGCGTTGGCCGAGGCGGCCGGCGAAGTGATCGGGAAGCTGGTCGAAGTGGAAGAGTACGAACGGGCGATCCGGCTGTGCGAAGCCGCGCAAAAAGCCGCTGAGCAGGCCCGGGAATTCCGACTGGCCCGCGACTTCTCCAACTGGTTGCCCGAACTCACAACTGCTCAGCAGCAGTTCCAGCAGTACCGCGATGCCCTGGCGGTGTTGAACAACGATCCGGTGGAACCCGAGGCGAACCTGACGGCGGGCCGGTATCTGTGTTTTTTGCAGGGCGATTGGGAACTGGGCGTGCCGATGCTGGCCTTGGGCAGTGACGAGCCGTTGAAGAGCGTCGCGGTCATGGAACTGCAGGGGGCGGAGACGGCCGAAGCGCAGGCGGCCATCGGCGACGCTTGGTGGGACGTGGCCGAGACCAGAGAGGGGCAGGAGCGCGACCTGCTACGTCTGCGAGCCGGCAGTTGGTATCGTCGCGCCGGCCCCCAACTGGCCGGTCTGGCCGGGCTGCGAGTCAAACAGCGTTTGGAGGAGCTTGCCAAGCTGGACCGCGAGATTCCCGCGGCTCCGACCCGGCCTGACTCGTCAGAGCCCCCACTGGCGGTCGCCCCGTTCGACGAGAGAACCGCCAAAGGGCATCAAGCCGCCTGGGCTAGGCATTTGGGCGTCCCCGTGCTGTGGACCAATTCGATCGGGATGCGTTTTGCTCTGATCCCGCCGGGCGAGTTTGATATGGGATCGACGGAGGAGGAAGTCGCTCGGCTGTTGCAGGAAGCGAAACAGGACAAAGCTTCGCGATGGTACCTCAACCGTATTCGTGGTCAAGCGCCCAAGCACCGGGTCAGGATCACGCGGCCGTATTATATGGGCATCTATGAAGTGACTCAGGCGGAGTACCAGCGGGTGATGGGAACCAACCCCAGCCGTTTCACGGGCAATCCCATCCGACCCGTGGAACAAGTGAGTTGGAATGATGCGGTCGAGTTTTGCCGACGGCTGAGCGAAGATCCGAAGGAGAAGGCGCTTGGGGCGGTGTACCGTTTGCCCACGGAGGCCGAGTGGGAGTACGCTTGCCGCGCGGGTACGACGAGTCATTTTAGCTTTGGCGATGACGTTTCGATTCTTAGTCGATACGCTTGGTTGACCACAAATTCTAGGGGCAGCACTCAGCCTGTGGGGCGATTACGGCCAAATGCCTTTGGTCTCTTCGACATGCATGGAAACGTATTCGAGTGGTGTGCCGACTGGCATGCTGACGCTTATTACGCAAAGTCTCCCGGAGAAGACCCCACAGGTCCCGAGTCGGGATCGTCGCGTGTGATCCGGGGCGTTTCATGGACTTACACCTCTCCGGGCCGTTTCCGGAGCGCGTACCGCGATTGCGCAGAGCCGGCCACGCGACGACACCACCGTGGTTTTCGCGTTGTCAGGACTCTTGTCCCCTGAACCTTCGACGTTTGTCACGCGGTTTTTCTCGTTGCGCGAAGAAAGGGGACGGGGGTCTTTTCTGGCGCGGTTAAGTTCGAACGGGAAGGGATTGGGAGTCGTTTTCGGGCAAGCTGGTTTCCATGAGGTGAATCATCGCCCGAAAACGACTCCCGACCCCCCTCGCTCTCACTCATGCGGGCGCCACCGTGATTGTCAAGAAACTCCTGGCCGGGTGCTTATCCAGGTTGCTTGCGGCCAGAGTTTGGGTTATCGTGAGACACGTTTTGGTTCAACAGGAGATCAGTCATGCGGACTTCACCCAAGCGCGTTGGGGCATCCCTGGCCGTGTGGTTCCTATTCTGCGGCTGGTTGCAGAATTCCGTCGCTCAACAGAAGTCGCCGGTTCCCGATGCGGGTGCGCAGCAGGCGGCCAAGAAGATGGCGGGCGAGATCTATGGCGGGCGGTTCGCGCTGGCCAACACGGCGGACGAGAAGACGGCGCTGGCTGCGGAAATGATCGCGGCAGGGCTGAAGATCGAGTCCGGGTCGGCGGATCAGTTCGTTCTGCTGGACATCGCGCGGGAGATCGCCGCCGGTGCGGGCGACGCGGCGACGGCGATGTCGGCGGTCAAGGAGTTGGCCGAACGGTTCGACGTTCCGGCGGTGACGATGGCAGCGGATACCCTGCTGATTGTGGCTCGGCAGGCGGGCACGTCGATTCAACGCCGCGCCCTGGCCGAGGCCTCCGTCGATGTGATCGGCAAGCTGGCTGAGGCGGAGCAGTACGAGCGGGCGGTCCGGCTGTGCGAAGCCGCGCACGAAGCCGCTCAGCAATCCGGGGAATTCAAGCTGAGCAGCGAACTATCGGCCCGGTTGCCGGAACTGAGACGCGCGCACCAGGAGTTTCAGCGGTATCGCGACGCGCTGGCGGTGATGGAGGACGACCCGACGGACCCCGCAGCCAACCTGGCGGCTGGCCGATACCTGTGTCTGGTCAAAAGCGACTGGGATCGCGGCGTGGCAATGCTGGCCTTGGGCAGCGACGAACCGTTGAAAGCAGTCGCGGTCTTGGAACTGCAAGGCGCCGAGTCGGCGGAAGAACAAGCAGCGATCGGCGACGCCTGGTGGGACGTCGCGGAGACGAAAGAAGGCGACGAGCGAGATATCTTGCGTTTGCGGGCTGCCGGTTGGTATCGGCAGGCCGCACCGCAACTGGCCGGTAGTCTTGCCGGTCTTAGGATCAAGCAACGTTTGGAGGAACTGGCAGAGGTGCCGCAGGAGACTGCGCAAAGTCCCCCGGCTTCTAAACCAAGCGCCAGACAGCGTCGGGTCGTATGGACCATGCCACTGAACAATCCCAAGGAACTGGCGAAGAACTGGACGGGCAGGAACAAAATCGAGCTGGATGCGGGTGGTCCGAAGTTCGTTGCCCCGGGCGAGGGTAGCCGTGCTCACCAAGCTTCTCTCGAGAGCAGATTCAACTTGACCGGCGATTTCGAGATTCTGATGGCGGTGGAGTTCAGCCGATCACGCTGGACCAATACCGGTACGACCGTCGTTGCGATATCCGGCGAGCGGTTCGAGATCCGTTCTGCACGCGAACCGCAGGCCTTTTCGCCCAGCATCATGATCCGGCGCCAAGGGGATCAGTTGATGTAAAGTCCTGTTTCCAAATCACGATCAATACTCTTCCGGCAACAGGATTGTCGTTGCGGCCCGTTGCCCGTCGTCCTC
>REEF01000105.1 GCA_007695205.1 Planctomycetaceae bacterium | reverse complement strand
GGCTGACCCGTCCGGGGTGAAGTAACTGCCCCCAAACGATTGGATGATACCGTCCAGCCGGTGTCCGCTGCGGTCTGCGGCGACGGCGTAGGGTACTCCGGTTGCCTGTTGAACACGATGCGCAAGGTCAAACCAGGTCTCCCATGGGACGTCCCCTTCGGGGATTTCGATCCCCGCCTGGCGAAAGAGCGAGACGTTGATGAACGGCCCGTTCATGGTAAGGTCATGGGGAAACCCGAACAGTTCACCGTTGGGGCCGGTCGCGAGCTTCATCGGGTCGGCCAGAAACTCGCCGGCAAATCCACTGGATACGAAGGGGCGAAGATCCAGACCAAACTCGAAAAACCGGTACGGCTCGGTGACGCGCGCGAGATCCGGAGCCTGTCCGGCGGACGCCTGGGTCCGAAGCAGCTGATTCAACTCCCCGAACGGCACAATCGAGAAGTCGATCGTCACGTTTGGGTTCTGTTGCTGATACTCGGCGACCAACGCCTCGATCGCCGGTCGATCGGGACCGTCGGTGAACCACATGAAGCGGATCGTTTCCGAGTCCGGCGAAGCCTGCTCTGCACGGCCGGCAGCGAGCAGCACCGCCGGCGCGAGAAGCGAGGCGATCAAAACCAGAATGATAAGCCTTTTCATCGATTCCTCCTTGTAGACCGTCTTTCCGGTCTCCAATTGGTGCCACGGTCACCCGTGATATCAAACGAACTCGAACGGCGTTCGTTCGTATATGGGTCAGGCTACCACCCAACCTGAGCGGTGTCAAGAAAAATCTGGGTGCAGTGAGTGTAAAATCGTTGACTTCGGGAGGAACCCGGCGTAATCTGGAGATAAGGGAGAGCAAATGGACCACATTTCACTGGTGTTTCATGCCCAGAACACAGTTCGACTCGAACAGTGTTCGAAACCTGTGGGTGCCGATGGACAGCTGCTGGTTCGAAATGCGTTCTCGATGATCAGTCCGGGAACCGAGTTGTCGTTGTTCACCGGCGCGCATGTTGGGTTCTCAGATCCCGAGATCACGTGGGCGCGGTATCCGCTTGAGCCAGGGTATGCCGCGGTGGGAAGGGTTGAAGAGGGGACTGAATCATTCGCCGCCGGAGGACAACGTCCGCGCAAAGGCGATTGGCTTCTTCATTACGGAACGCATTCGAACCGTACGGTACTCGATCCGGAGCGCCAACTGTGGGTTCCCTTGTCACAACATGAGGTGTCCGACTTCTCCGATGAGTCTGATCCCGATACGCTGATGCCGTACCTTTTGGTTCGCTTTGCGCAGATCGCTGCCACAGCGGTACTCGCGCAGGTACGGCCTCCGGAGAACGTATTGGTATTTGGAGCGGGAATAGTCGGAAATCTCTGTGCGCAACTCTTCTCGCGGGTGGCCGGAGTGAAGAACGTCCTGTTGGTTGACCTCTCGCCGCGGAGACTGGCAATCGCACGCAGCTGCGGAATAGCGCATGCAGTGGTTCCGGATGATCTGGATGATCTTCTCGCTGAGCTACGAATTGATGTGGACACGGTGGTGGAAGCGACGGGTTCGCCTGTTGTGGTGCAAACCGCCCTGACGCGCGTTGCGGTCGGTGGGCAAGTTCTCCTTCTGGGCTCTACCAAGGGCGAAGTCGATCTCAATGTGTACAAACTGATTCACCGGAAACTGGTCTCGCTCGTCGGCTGCCACGAGTCATTGTTGCCGGTGACGGCGGGTGGAATGATACGCAGGCCCATCTGGGAACCAACCGACACTGCGATACCCGCGTGGTTACGGGCTCGATCGCATCAAGAGATGGCGAGTGCGTTGACAGACTGTATGCGGAACGGGGAGCTGATTGCAAAACCGTTCATTCAGCGAATCGTCAACCCCGGAGACGCTCAGGCCGTATACGAACAGCTGCGCGATGACCCCGACGAGTATCTCGGCGTGGTACTCGATTGGCGTGCCGCAGAGAGGTAACTTGACCGAGGCTCGATCGAACAGTATGATTCGCGTTCGAAGGAGCGTTCATGGCCTCACTCTCACAGATTGCACAACACGCCCAGGTGTCCAAGAGCACGGTCTCACTGGTGCTCAACAACCGGCCACACGTCTCCCGCCAGATGCGGGAGCGCGTATTGAAGGCCGTTGCGGAACTGAATCCGGGCCGGGTCTCTCCCAGAAACGGTTCACGCACGAATGCCAACGTGCTCCTGATTCATCCTCTCAGCATGGGTTCTCACCAGGTGTTTCGCGAACTCTTGCAAGGGGTCCGGTCTGCCGTGATCGACGAGGCCCACGGACAGTTGACGCTCGCCGCGCATGATCCCCCGTTGCGCCCCGACCACGCAACCAGTGCATTGTTGCATGATCCCGCATTACGGCCAGACGGCGTCATCGTTATGGCGGCGGAAGAGGAAGATCCCATTATCGCCGAAGCGTTGGGCGAGGGACTCCCCTGCGTCCTCCTCGCGCGCCAGCACGGTCCCGTTGGAACCAGTGTCGTGGGGATGGACAACACAGCCGGAGCACGCGCTGCAGTGGCTCACTTGATCGAGCGAGGCCACCGGCGAATCGCATTCATTGGTGGAGACGCGGCATTTGACTACACCGACCTGCGGATCGCCGGGTATCGCGACGCGATGGAAGAGGCCGGTCTGATGCCTCGGTGCATCTTGGGTGAAGGCGACTCTGCGACCCGAGAACTCGTTGAGACGGGACCCACCGCCACGTCGTTCCCTACGGCCCTGCTGTACGTGAACGATGAGCACGCGGCGCGCGGGCTTCCGATATTGCAGAGCGCAGGACTTCGGGTCCCGAAGGATATCTCGGTAATCGGGTTCGACGACAGCGACAACGCCGTGATGTGTCAGCCACAACTCACTTCGGTGCGCGTCCCCCGGTACCTAATCGGGCGGCTGGCGGGACGAACGGTTCTCGACCACATCCAGTATCGAGAGTTCGAACACGCCACGGTGCTGTTGCGCACCGAACTCGTGATTCGCGAATCTGTTGCCGACGCCGAGCGGTAGTGCTCTTAGGTCTCATCAACGGTTACGTTCCCCCACCCGAGCGGTAGTGGTTGCCCAGCGCCGCCGGGGGACGCGACTTCACTACGCCACCCGCCAGGATCACGATGGTCAACAGGTAGGGGATCATCTGGATGATCTGGTGGGGGAGGGCGATCTCCATGGTCTGAA
>REEF01000262.1 GCA_007695205.1 Planctomycetaceae bacterium | reverse complement strand
GGAGCCAAACAACCAACGCACGAGCCAAATCGGCCTGCTCGGGTGCCTGTATGGACGGAGTTGCACAGATGGATATTACCCGTACGACATTCGTTGCCCGTCCAGTTGGCACGTACCCAGATCGCCGCTCTTCGCACGGCCGGCGATCCGGAGGGCCGGTACCGGGCCAAGTGGCAACTGGTGCGCAACTTGTACGAAATCGGGTACAATGCGGAACAGGTCCGCGAGATGTTCGGGCTGATCGACTGGATGATGCATCTGCGCGTCGACTTGGAAAAACGATTCAAACAAGAACTGGACGAATTCGAGGAGAGTCAACAAATGCCGTATGTCACTTCCGTAGAACGAATTGCCAAAGCCGAAGGTGCCGCAGTCGTGTTGCTGGAACTGCTAGCCGAGCGATTCGGAACTGTGCCCGAGGAACTTCAGCAGCGCATCCAGCATTTGCGGATGGACCAACTGACGGGCCTCGGGAAAGCCATCCTGCGCTTCCAAGCCATCGAGGATCTGGAAGCCTGGCTCGACGCCCAATCTGCTTTGGACCAATGAACAATGAACTGATCGACCGCCTTTTTCCGACCTGCGGTCATCAAGGACATTCCACCGGCCATGACTTTTTCGATTTCACTTCCCGATTCTCTGCGGCCATTCCTCGAAGAAGAGATGCGCGAGCAAGGCCACCTGAGTCTCGACGCATGCGCGGCCTTTCTGCTTCAGGAAAGGCAACGCTTCAAGCCTCTGCGCAGGACGTTCACCGTGCCCTTTCGCAAGGACCTCAGGTTGCAGCCCGAGCATCACGCCATCAATTCATCCCAGCTCGACACGATCACTAGCCGCTCGCTCAGGTCTTCGAGCCGCTCGATATCCCGAATCGCCTCGATCCGCTGCCGAATCGCTTCGTCCGCCTCCCCAAACCGAACCCGAGCTGCACGCAGCAAAGCAGCAGCTCTTGGAGGCCGAGAACTTAGAACTCCGCGCCATCGTTGCGGCGCAGCAGAAGTACATTTCCCGATTGCGACAACTGCTGGGCAATGAACCGCCAGAGCGATAGCGGTGGCGGTACCTAGGTGGAACCGAGCCCCCGCGAAGCACGACGCGACGGCCCGCTGGCTTGTCTATCATAGATGATAAGAAAACATCATCCAAAACCGTTCGGAGTTCTATCAGGCTGACGGTTCGAAGGTGAACCTGGGACGGCGTCACAACCAAAACTCGAACCGTCCTTTCCGCCAACGTCCTTAGTCGAAGACTTCCTCGATCTTGGACGCTTAGCACCTGCCGAGCAGGTGCTCACCATTCGAATTTCCGCCAGTCCACTGCTTCGTCGATGATTTCGCGGTGCAGTTGCTGCATTGTCCGCTTCATGGCTTCGAAACGCTCCGGATGCTGTTCTGCCAAGTCATGTTGCTGGTTCGGGTCCTCGCGAAGATGGTACAGGCGAAAATCGGTCAGTTCCGTGGCCTTGATATCACCAATGAACGCTTCTTCGAACATATTCTGGCGGGGCAGGTCGATGACGGGGTTCGCGACCAGCGACCAGTCGCCTTGCCGAATCACGCAAACCGGCCGCGAGGGACTATAGAACCAATACAGGGGTGTCTCGCGTACCAGGGGTTCGCCGCGTAGCGCTGGCATGAGGCTGACTCCGTCGATCGTCCGGTCGTCGGGCACGTCCACTCCGGCGGCTGCGGCCAGCGTAGGCAGAATGTCGACGACTCCGGCGGGCTCGGTGACGATGGTTCCCGGTTCGATCACGCCAGGCCAATAGAAGACCGCGGGTACGCGAATGCCACCTTCCCAGAGGGTCGTTTTTCTGCCGCGGAAGGGATCGTTACTGCCGTCCATGTAGCTGCCATTGTCCGAAGTGAAGACGACGAGCGTGTTGTTCGCTTCGTTCAATTCCTCCAGCTTGTCCATCAGCCGTCCCACGGCCAGGTCCATGTATTCGATCGCGCCGTAATAACCGGGTCGAGGTCGATCGGCGTGCCGCTGGGTAAACTCGGGTGGGGCCGTGGGCCCACCGGACCCATGGGGCTCATTGAACCAGATATTCAGCAGGAAGGGACGTTCCGGATCCCGGTGTTCGTCCAACCAGGTGATGGCTTCGTCGACCATCAGATGGCTCGAGTAGCCTTCGGTCGGCCCGACGGCCAGGCCGTTGCGGACGAAGTTTTCGGGATTGCGGTGGGAGGGGACGGCGTTGTTGCCGGTGGCGATCCAGTAATCAAAGCCGTGGTCGAACAGATCGGGACCTGGCCGGGCGGGGTCCAACCGTGTGGGCCCGCCTCCCGAAGCAGGCCCCTCGCCCTGGCCGCGATAAAATGAGTAGCCCAAATGCCACTTGCCCATGTGCGCGGTCGCATAGCCGACTTGCTGCAGCATCCGAGCATAACTGATTTCCTCCTGCAGCAGGTGCATGGTCTGGCTGGGGTGGATCCAACTGTACACACTGGCGCGGAGAGCGAAGCGGCCGGTGAGCATGCTGGCGCGGGAGGGCGAACAAACGGCCGATCCGGCGTAGAAGTCGGTGAAGCGGGCGCCGCCCTTGGCCAAGGCGTCGATCACCGGCGTCTGGACGACTTCGCTGCCAAAGCAGCCGAGATCGGCGTAGCCCTGATCATCGGCGAAAAAAATCACGACATTCGGCCGCCGGGCTTCAGCCTGGTCTGCGGCAGCCGCCGTCGCCAAGCTGGTGCCGACGATCAGGCTGACAGCAAGGAGCATGCTGACGGCCAGTCGCCAGAGTCGTCGCGGTTCCCACTGCTGGAACCGGTTGGTAACCGCTTGCCACGGTGCGTGTCGTTTGGTCATCATGTTTCTCCCTTTCCCAAAGAGCTGTGAGAACCACATCATACCAACCTCACAAATCCGAGGACAGTGACGGCCTTAAGTTTGGCAAGGCGAAACGCTTGACAGCGGCTTCGCTGGGCGATAGCGTAGGCAAAAAGCAGCGATCTGAGCTTCTTTCATCTTCCTGTCCCCCATGTTTCTGGCCAAAGGGATTCTGCCATGACCGCTCCGGGTAAGGTGTGTTTTTTTGTGATTCGCAGTGGGGTGATTGGCATGTTGGTGATCGCCGCGGTGGCGATGGTGCGTGCTGGCGATCTGCAGTGGCCGGACGGGGGTTTGGCAGACTACGACGTGGTTTGGGATTCGCCTAGCGACGGCTCGACAGGTTCGATGCCGTTGGGCAATGGCGACTT
>REEF01000834.1 GCA_007695205.1 Planctomycetaceae bacterium | reverse complement strand
CCAGAACCGGTAGTCCGCCGGCGCGACCGTGCTGAATGCGCGGTTGGAGACGTTCACGAATTCGTTGGCGGGAGGGTTCTTCGCCTGGGCCAGGGGATAGATCCGGGTGAGCTTCTTGAGATTCTCGATCGCCGGCTTGATGTCCCCTTCGATCGGCATGTTGCGCCAGACGAGAATGGACTCGAACGTGGGAACGCGCACGACGAAGTAACCCGCAGGCACCTCACCGTCATACCCCGGCGGCAACAACAGGTACTTCCCGCCCTGGCCCTGGTCGGGACCGACGATCCCGATGTCGGTGACGTACTTGAACCAGAAATCGTCGATCATTCCCAGGGTCCGCGGAGGGACTTCGGCCACGACTGGACCCGAATGCAGGTCGATCCAGACCCACGTGTAGGGTGTGGTGGCATTAGCGGTGAGAAAAATGGAACGGGAATTCATGTTGTCTTCGAACGTCGGGATCGTGACGTTCGCCGGACCGACCTGGAGCAACCCCTCGCGCAAGCCCGCCATGTTCACCGGGGCCAGTGCCAGCAGGTACGCTTGCACAGCGCGCTGGAAGTCCAGGTTGTCGTAGATCTTCTCGACGGTGGCCTTGTCGGGAAAGCCATCGAAGAACTTCAACTCGCCAAGCCGGGTTGGCACGACGTCCGGTATCGCGATCCCCGGAGGAATGGCGGTGCTCATTCTCATGCTGTCTGCTTCGGCGTTCGCCTGCGGCACCGTTGCCGAAAGCGCAATCCCCGACGCGATCATCGCCAGAAAAATCCTGTAAGTCATGACGTCAACTCTCCCTGGCCCTTAAAGCGGCTTGAAAACTTGCCCGGAGTGAGGAAAGGGTGCAGCGGCGGCCTCAGGCGTCCGCCGCTGCAACCGGTCGTCCTCGCAAGCGCGTCTCCGCCTATCGAACCTCTGCAACCTCTACCTTGACTGACGGAATACGCCCGGTGAATCGCGACCTGGCTTCCGAGCCGATCGTCTCGACCACGGGAGTCGCCAGGTCGATCCCGACATCAGCGGTTTCGTCCGCCGAGAAAATCATCGGCTGGGTGCGCTCGATGCGCCCTTCGCCGACCTTCTGGTCGTTGACATACAGCGTACCCTGGCCGCCCTTCCCGAGCCCGCCGCCGTCGTAGGCAAACTCGAAACGGAGCGTGGCCTTGCCGGGCTTGAGCTTCTCGGTGCCCGTGACGGTGGTCCGCTCCAGGCCCAGGAAGTTGTAGTCATAGGCCGGCACGCCGTCCTTGACATACACTGACCAGCCGCCGAAGCGGCCGCCCTGCGCGATGATCGTGCCATGCGCACCCTCAGCGGGCACCTCGACTTGGGCGGTGATGGTCTTGGACTTGTTCTTGATGTTCAGGAACACGTTCTCGGTCATCCCGGTCATGCCTTCCGCCAGGGTGATCGAGGTACGGCCGGCCATCAGGTCCGGGCGGCCAACCAGTTCCGCATTGACGCGCTCGAACACCCGGTCGTCGATCGGCAGCACGCCGTTTCTCTCGGCCTCCTGCAGGAACAGCGCCTTGAGTTCCTCAAGCTTCTCGGGATGCTTCGTCGCCAGGTTGTTCACCAGGCTGAAGTCCTTGCTGATGTCGAAAAGCTCCCAGGCGGAATCGTCGTCGAGCGCCCGGCGCGGCTTTTGCTCCCAGGGCGCCCTGTGGATCGTCCGCGCGAACCAGCCGTCGTGATAAATCGCCCGGTTGCCGAACATCTCGAAGTACTGGGTGGTGCGGCGGTCCTTGGCCTTGGCGTTGTCAAAGCTGTAGGCCATGCTGACGCCGTCCATCGGCACCTGCACGACGCCATTGACGGACGTTGGTTCCGGCAGGCCCGCGGCCTCGAGGATCGTCGGCGCGAC
This sequence comes from Planctomycetaceae bacterium, assembly GCA_007695205.1. Classification (GTDB taxonomy): domain Bacteria; phylum Planctomycetota; class Planctomycetia; order Pirellulales; family Pirellulaceae; genus SKKK01. Next base: position 1,342 of record REEF01000834.1, on the reverse strand, counting down.
GTCGATGACGTGGTGGAACTGGGTGCGCAGTTCTCCTTTGGTCTTGATGCCCTTCGGCCAGTGCACCGCCATGCCCACCTTGGTGCCGCCATGGTCGGAGGCCACCTGCTTGGTCCAGGTGTACGGCGTGTCCAGCGCCACGGCCCAGCCCGCCGCCATGTGCGGATAGGTCTCGGGGCCGCCCCACTTGTCGATGAACTTCAGCATGTCCTCGACCTTTTCCTGCACGCCGTTGAAATAGGTCATTTCGCTGAACATGCCGTTGGCGCCGCCCTCGGCGCTGGTGCCGTTGTCACCCGCCACATAGAAGATCAGCGTGTTGTCCAGTTCGCCGGTCTCCTCCACCGCCTGGATGAGCCGGCCGACCTCGTGGTCGGTCATCTCCAGGAACGCGGCGAACACCTCGAACTGGCGTGTGAACAGCCGCTTCTGGTCGGCCGACAACGTGTCCCAGTCAGGAATGGCGTCCGGCTTGGGCGCGAGCTGGGTGCCCTTCGGCACGACACCGAGCTTGATCTGCCGCGCCAGGATCTCCTCGCGCAGCACGTCCCAGCCCTGGTCGAACTTGCCCTTCCAGCGGTCGATCCATTCCTGCGGTACGTGGTGCGGCGCATGCACAGCGCCGGGGGCGTAGTAGACGAAGAACGGGCGGTCCGGCGTCAGCGCCTTCTGGTACTTGACCCAGGCCACCGACTGGTTGGTCATGTCCGTGAGGAAGTGGTAGTTGGGATCGTCGGGCAGTTCGACCTGGTGGGTACCGTCGTAGATGAACGGCGCCCAGTGGTTCGTCTCACCGCCCAGGAAGCCATAGAACTTGTCGAAGCCCTGCCGCGTCGGCCAGCGATCGAACGGACCGGCGATACTGGCCTCCCAGGCGGCCAGCTCGTGCCACTTGCCGAATGCCGCCGTACTGTAGCCATTCAGCCGGAGCGTCTCGGCGACCGGCGTGACGTCATTGGGAATCTTGCCGGTGTTGCCCGGGAACGCCGTCCCGGTCTCGATAATGGCGCCCATGTTGTTGCGATGGTGATTGCGTCCGGACTTGATTGCGGCACGCGTCGGCGAGCTGACGGCGGTCGTATGGAAGTTGTTGTAATGCAACCCGTTGCCCGCCAGGCGATCGAAGGTCGGCGTGGAAATCGGGCTGCCGAAGGCGCCGGTGCCGGCAAAGCCAAGGTCATCAATCAGGATGATGATCACGTTGGGCGCCCCGGCCGGCGCCTCGACCTGGAATATCGGCGGTGCCGTCGCATTGCGCACATCGAGTTCCGTTGCCGGCGGATACTTCGGCTCGGCGATTGGAAGCACGGTGCGGTCCAGCGCCGGCTGCTGGGCCATGGCC
>REEF01000107.1 GCA_007695205.1 Planctomycetaceae bacterium | reverse complement strand
GGGAGCCGGGTGACGATGTCTTGGGCAGCAGACTGATCGCTCAGCCATCCGCCGGTACCATCCGCAGTCCACCAGGGCGGATCACCGGGATTGGTGGCGGTCATGACATACTCCAACCTCAAAGGGTCAAAATACGCGCCTTTGAGCTGATATTGTCCTTCTTGGACGACGTTACCCCATTGATCCAGGCCGTCCCACCATTCCTGATTTCGACCAGCAGCTCGGGTTTCGCCTTTGATCAGATGACGCAGCAAACGTCCCTGGTTATCGAACAAGCCAAGACTGACCGCCGCCTCGCGCGGAATCTCGTAGGTGATATGCAGTGGTTTTCTTGAATCTGAATCGGAGTTATCACTCTGGCTGGACTGGTCTTGTGCAAAGGCACGGCCGCTGGTAAAGAATAGTGAGATGAACACGAGAAGCATGCATGTGGTGAATCTCCACAGTCCTGCCGAGCTTCCGGTTCCGGGTAAGCAACTCTGGTTCGCTTCCCGCTCGTAACCATAGTCTGCTGCTGATGTCATCATTGGATCTCCTTCGTTGGGGTGTCTCGTTGCGGGCGCTGCGGGGCGACTGATTTAGTCCGGTTTCCTGCGGTTGGATGAACTCACACGGATAAATGCGGCATCCACCTTTTCAAGCCGTTCAAATTGGGTCTTTGTCAAAGCGGCCGTCACGCCTGCCTGCTGGTTCCGAAAGATGGTTGAAGGTGCCGCCCCCCAATACCATTGCAAATGGACGGCGGCGATTGCCGAGTCACCATTGTCAATGACAGGCCCCCGGCGGTTAGTCCATAAAAGGAAACTGCCGCCGAGCACCTCCACCCGCGAGCCGTCCGTCGCCTTGAGTAGCGTATCGGCATTCTCCGACTTGAACCCGAAAATCCAGGCGTCCGAGCGGCGGAAGGAATAATTCGCCGATACATGCTCGGTGTTGATCATGCGGGCCCAGACCCGGACGTTCTCCAGGGCCAAGGTGCCTGCCTCGTTATCGCTGGAAAAGCCAATGCTGCCGTTGACGAATACCTCCTTGGGCGGGCCCTCGGGCCGCGTGTTTCGATACAGTCGCCAGATCTCGGTATCCTGGGGAGTCGCACTGGGATAGTTCATACCGGGTTTGGCACTGTAGTTTCGCGTGTGATTGAATTCCATAAACATGTCCTCGATCACCAGCGGCCGATCGGCGGCGTGGTCCACCAACGCGCCGCCGGCGCTCATGGCCTGGTGGATCAGCAACGGTTTAGTGGACGGTTCCGAAACCCGGAACATCGCCGGGCCATCGAAGGCGGTAGCCTGGGACCGGGTGATGACACCGAAGAGCATGGTGATCTCGCGAACGCTCGCAGGGATGTCTACCGTGCCATTGATGACATAGCTTGCATGGGGGAAACAGATGACCGGCTTGCCGGAATCCACAGCCCGCTGGATCGCAGCGGTGTCGTCGGCGATACCGTCGCCCACGGCGCCGAAATCGTCAACGTTCGCCCATTGCGCGATGTCGGTTTCGGGCAGGATTAGGGGCGAATCCTTAACCGGGAGGCGTAGGGGCGGTTCGTCATCGAATGCGACCACCGCAGCCGTAGCGTACTCGGCTATGTTGCCTGCCCCGGCCGTGATCGTGCCGCGATGCCGCACCGCGGCGCGATAGCCTTGGATGCGGAGATCACGGGCGAGCAGGAAACCGTCCGGCTCGACATCCATCGCGACGTCCTGTTCCGACGCGGCTCGGAATTCACTTTCCAGCACAATCGCCTGTCCCGCCTGGCCGACATGCAGCACGACGGGGGCGTTCTCGACCAGGAGTTTGCGGGCGCTCAGAGGGTCGCCACCGGCTCCGGAGCGGGCTTCGCCGAGGCGGATGGCCGTCTCGCGTTGGCCGGAGAGCGTGGCGTATTCCAGGGTCACCATGGTTTCACGACCGGCGGAGATCTCGATACCGGTGTCGAACCCCGTGATGCACAGGTCGCGGAGGTAGCCGGTGGCATTGTTGACATCGCTCAACAGTCCGGCCCGTCCCGCACCGTCGCCAGAGCGGATGGACAGATTGCGGACGCCGCCCCAGTTGGACGAGTTCCACTTCAACCCAACCGCTCCAGGATTGCCGCTGCCGGTATCAATGGTCAGGTTCTCGCAGAAGTTGCCCAGATTCACGTTAGAGCCAACCTGCAACAGGTAGAACGCAAGCACGGCCTTGTCGGCACCCACGCCGAAACCCGGCGCGTTGTCCTTGAGGCGGATGATGGTCTTGTCCCGGCTCTGGCCAATGACGCGTAGCATCCAGTTGTTTTCGGCATAAAGGTTGGCATCTCCATACTGACCGCGTACGTGGCCGTCGTCGCTGTTTTTGGCAGCGGGATGATCGTTGTTCAGTTGCCGCTCGTGCTCCGGTGATGCGACCCGGAAAAACTCGACTTGGCTCCAACCTTTGAGGATGTTCATGGCCAAAGCCGGCCAGCCCTGACTGACGGTATCGCTGATCAGGTACTCGCCGTCGGGCAGGTACACGACCCAGTTGCGGTCGTGTCTCTTGGTGCAGTATGTGTAGTCGTCGCCCTGGTGGATTTCGTAGTTGTCCCGGACGAACCGCAGCGCCGCGATCAGCGCCTCGGTGTCATCGGTGACGCCGTCGCCCCTGGCGTTGAACGGCGGCTTGGTCACGTCCAGGATGCGTCCGCTCTTGCCGGCGTGATGGAAGGCTTCGGGCGGATAGACCTGGTTGATCGACGGATGGCGGTCACCTGGGGCGGATTCGGAGGCATCTGTTTTTCCTCGCTGCAGGTCCGCCGCCTGAGTGCCACCCGCCGCCATTCCCATCGATGTAATTTCAGCAGCCTTTACCAGGGAAGGATATGTCCCCAGTCCGATACCGGCGATGGCTGTCTTTTTTAGAAAACTTCTTCTGTTATTTCCCATGATTTTACTATCAAATTAGTTATAGTTTATTACTACAAGCGTTCGCGGCGGTATATTATAAACAAGCATATTGCCGGCAATTTCATGTCTTACACTTTCTTCCTGAGGCAGAACAAGCTTCACCTGCGCCTTCACAGAAAAACTTGTACCAACTGTAACATCCACCGGCTCGTCGTTAAAATTTTCGACAACCATCATATCATCGCCCATCAGGTACAATCCCACTTTGGCCGGAGCATCGAATTTTATACCTGTTGGCTCAAGCATCTTATTCCTGATGGCGTTCAGTTCCTCACGGCT
>REEF01000108.1 GCA_007695205.1 Planctomycetaceae bacterium | reverse complement strand
GCGCATCGACGGCGATCTGCCGGGACTCAGCCAACGGTTCCCGCAGGGCGCCGTTCCGCTCGGCCCCCGACACGATGCCCAAACCCACAAGGGCCACCAGGAATCGCCCGGCATGGGAAAAGATTTTCCGCCATCGGGGCTTGGGAGCCGGACAAGGTGCTGGGCATGAAATCATGACTTTTCCTTCGCATCGATCGTTAGGAACGCGGAGTGTTATCGAATTGTTTTCGAAGTTCGTCCTTCCCGCAAGTTGCCATGCGCGAACACACTGCCTGATGGGCGACAACTGGCAAGCTGCCGAGGCTTCCGCTAGAATCATCGAACGCTCGTCGAACGGGGACGGCAGCTCCGTCAGCGTAGGGCGAGGCATCCGTTACCAGCCAACACGAGGCGAACAGACAGTGAAGACACTACTGAGTGAACGGGAACTGAGCGACGGGGTGGACCGGTTGTCGCGGGCGATCGCAGATCGTTGGGATTCGCGGCCCATGACGATCGTGGGGGTGCTGACCGGCTGCGTCGTTTTTTTGGCCGATCTGATCCGCCGTCTGGATATGCCGTTGCGAGTCTATTTGGTCCAGGCCAGCAGTTACCGGAACGGTACCACTCGCGGCGAATTGACGATCGATGTGGATCTGGGACCGGAAGTCGAAGGCCGGGATGTGCTGTTGATCGACGATATTTTCGATACGGGGCACACGCTGGTCCAGGTTTTGGCCGAGTTGAAAAAGTACCGCCCGGCGACGATTCATACCGCCGTGCTGTTGTACAAGGAGGGGCGGCAGGAAGTCGAGTTCGAACCAGAGTTTATCGCATTTCGCATTCCGAACCAGTTTGTCGTCGGTTACGGGTTGGACTACCAGGATGAGTACCGCAACCTGCCGTACCTGGCGGTTTTGGAACCGGAGGACTTGAACCAGTGTGCCGGGGATGGTGATGGAGCCGATGGTTGATGGCGGCCGGTTTGCGAATCCTATTGGTCTCGCGGCGATTTTGGCCGCAGGTCGGCGACAGCGAGGATGCAATGGCCGATCTGGCCGACGGCCTCCGGCGTCACGGTGCCCAGCCGACGGTGTTGAGTGCCCGTTGGGCAACCGATTGGCCTCGGATCAGCCATTTCCAAGGCGTCCCGGTGCATCGTATCCCACTGCGGCTGGACCGGCCGTGGGGCCGCTGGACGTATCTGCTGGGCCTGGCTCGCTGGCTGCGACGGCACCGATCGCAGTTCGACGTGGTCCTGGTTGCGCGACTTCGGCGCGAGGCAACCGCGGCGTTGTGGACTTTGCGTCGTAGCGCGACCCCCATCGTGCTGCGGGCCGAGGCCGATGATTGTGCTTGGCAGTCAGCCTCCGGCGTCGGACTCCGCTGCCACCACCGTTGCCAGCAAGCCAGCGCGATCGTTTATCGAAATCGGGCCGTGCAAAACGATCTGATTCAGGCAGGATATCGACCGTCGTCGCTTTACGCCATCCCCGATGGGATCCGGGCGCCGTTCCCTCGTCGCGGCGATGTGCGCCGTACCGCGCGTTTGGCTTTGGCGAAGATCCACGCTGATTTCTATTGCCCCGCCGAAGCGCCGATCGCTTTGTTCGTGGGACGTCTGCGACCCAAGCTGGGCTTGGCTCGACTGGTCCAAGCCTGGGAGCATGTGATCAGGCACCGGCCGACCGCCAAACTGTGGTTGGTCGGCGACGGGCCCTATCGGGACGACCTGTATCGATGGATCAGCGATCTGGATCTGCGACACTGCGTGCGGATGCCCGGCACGTTCGAATGCCTCGACGAACTGTTCAACGCGGCAGATCTGCTGGTCTATCCGGAATCGACGACCGGACTGCCGCGCATTTGCCTGGCCGCCGCTGCCAACGGACTGCCTGTTCTGGCCCGCAGCAGCCCCGAGTTGCAAATAGAACTCCAGCGACAACCGGCACTGCAATCACAGATCATGCTTTTGGACCGCAGTGATGTGGTCGGCTGGAGTGAAGCATTGCTCGATCGACTGAAACCCTCCTTACGATCGGACAGCTTGTCGGAAGGCAGCCGGATCTTGCAGCGCGAACATTCCATGGCTCGTATGATCCGACGTCACCTGGACCTGTTCCACTCGCTGTTAAAAAAACCCGATCGTTAACCCTCACGTTGCATCAAGCTCCCTCGTAGGACGGATTGCCAATCCGTCCTACTTTTTATGCAACGATGGGGTTAATCCTCGTCCTGGAACAAGTCGCCGTCCGACCCAGCGTCGGCAATGCCATCGTTTTCGACGAAACGAATGGCGTCCTCGGGTAGTTCGTTGCCGTAGATCACGGACAAAACGGCGGGCAGGTACAGATCCAGCATCGACATGGTGGTGGCCATCATCCGATCGATCACCTCGTCGTCCAGACCTTCCTCGGTCAGGATCTGGGAAGCCTGAAAACGGAGCTCCCCATCGTCAAAATCCATTTCGAATTTGCCGACTCGCATCCCATAGTTCGCGCGGGCGATCGTCTCGGCGATCGCAGGACGAGCACCTTCAGGAACTCGCAAAGGTGCGTACCCAAAGACCTGGAACAGGCTGCCGTCCTGATCGACCATGGCAATGACTCGATACGTTCCGACCTCGCATCGAAAATCCGCACAGATGGAACCCCGATCGTCGTTGGCCTGGTACCTGACATCGCGTCCGTCCAGGTGCTGGATCAGTTTTTCGTAAGCTGTGTCCATGCAAAAGGTCCCCCCGGATTGATGCAGCCTTGTCCTATCGAAATTACCGTCCGAAAACGAAGACGGTCCCTGCAGAGAAAGGTTCGCCTAATTGTTCGTCGAAGGGGCTCCTTTGGCAATATCACTTACGGTGAAATCTTTGAACCCACCATTGGGTAGTTCGGCAGTTAAGCCTCGGTTCGTTCCAGCACTGGCGCTCCCAACACTTCGAGCCGTGGTTGGATGCCAAGGCCTGGTTGGCGGCTGGCGGCCATGGTCCCGCCGGTTCGCTGCGGGGCACCTTCGGCCGTGCTGACGGTCACGTAGCTGTTGAAATCGGTGGACGTGAACAGCAATGGCGGTGGAGTGCTGTGAGCCAGATGCGCGATGGCTGCGGTCACGATATCGCCGCCCCAAGTGTCTTCGATGGTCATCGCGATCCCCCGCGAGACGCACAAGTCGCGGGCTAGTCGGGCACGGGTCAAACCGCCGAATTTGCTGATCTTGATGTTCACCACGTCCATGGC
>REEF01000109.1 GCA_007695205.1 Planctomycetaceae bacterium | reverse complement strand
TGGATTCGACGCAGGCGGCAGATTCCCAGGAACGGGGACAGCCAGCTTTCGATGGTTGCGGGAACGGCCGGAGAAGTTCGCGCATCGGGCTAAGGAGCGTCTTCCGAAGCTAGCGACGTTGATTATCGGGATGCCAGCACCTTTTTCTCAAAGACGTTCCTGACGGTCGGGCTGGTGCAACTGATTATCGACGTACTGCGGCGGCTGGCCGGTCTGACAGTGGGCGTGGCCGTCATCCAGTTGCAGACCGCTTTCGGCGGCGGTAAGACCCATGCTCTGTTGGCATCCTCTGTGGGTTAACCGAACGTCGGAAAGCAGTATATGCGCCTGTCCCCTTTTACCATCGGGCCGTTGCTTGACCCCGGTCGCGATCACGATGCGGACTGGATGCGGGCCAGGGCGTCGAACGCACCGCTGGCGCTGAGTCCTTCGTAGGTCTGCACGTAGGCGCGGTAGAGTTCCTCGTAGCATTGGTGGCGTTGCGGATAGGGCTCGCCCCCATCCGCGACGTGTAACATAGCGGCGACTGCCTCTTCCAGCGACGAGAATGTGCCGACCGCGACCCCGCCGAGGATCGCCGCTCCCAATACCGCGGACTCTCCCACGCGCAACGTTTCCACGGGGCGACCGTAGACGTCGGCTTGGATCTGGTTCCAGAGCTTCGAACGAGTCGCCCCTCCGCCGATCCGCAGGGAGCGGACCGATAATCCGGCCGCCGTCCATTGCTCGAACATGTCCCTGATTTCCAAGACCACGCCTTCCATCACGGCACGGGTCATTTCGGCGCGGCCGTGGGCGAAGGAAAGCCCGACGAAAGCGGCCCTCGCATGCGGATTCCATCGCGGCGTGGCGGCGGCGGCCAGATAGGGCAGGTACAATAACCCCCGGCTGCCCGGCGAAGCGGTGGCGGCCAAGGCGTCCAACTGCTCGTAGGCATCGCGTCCGCCCGCGGCTTCGATTTGTTTCTCGCTCGTGCCGATCGCGTCGCGGAACCAGCGCAGCGAGGCCGCTGCCGCGTTGGCCAGGCCCTCGACCTCCCACATCCCCGGCACCACGTGATGGGTGATCATCATCCCGCCAAACCCAGGCAGAGGCCGGTCGGTGGCCAGGATCGCCAAGCCTGCCGTGCCCAGCGTCACCGTGGCCAGTCCCGGCTCGATCGCGCCCATTCCCAACACGCTGCAATTCTGGTCGCCCGCCCCGACGCACAACGGCGTGCCGGTGGCAAAACCCGTCTGTTCGGCAACGGCGGGGCTGACCGCTCCCACCCGGGTACCCGGCGGTGTGGGGCGACCGAACATCTCGGGGCTCAGGTTCAGCCGCTCCAGTAACGGGTAGTTCCAGTCCGCACGGCGCACGTCCCAGACACCGTAGAACACGGCACAGCACAGGTCGGTGTAGAAATCGTCGGCGCCGAAGGCACGCAACACGAGATCCTGGTTTTGCACGAAGCGGGCCGTCTTGGCCAGAAGACCGGGCTCGTGCTTGCGCATCCAAAGGATCTTGGTGACGATCCACGTGGTGCCCAACGGCAAGCCGTTTTGTTCGTAGTACTGCTCGGCGGCCACAATTTGGCGCAGATCCTCCACCTCCTGACTGGTGCGGGCGTCCTGCCAGGAGAACATGGGGCGAACCGCGCACCCGGCCGCGTCGACGGGGCATGCCACAGAACGCTGCGCGGAGAAACCGATGGATGCGATTCGCCGCGGATCGATGCCCGAGCAACCGATGGCCGAGCGGCAGGCTTCGATCGTCTTTTCGATCAGCAGTTCCGGTTGCTGTTCGACCCAACCCGGCCGAGGATAAATGGCCCCGTAGTCGCAGTAGTGGCGCGCCACGGGGTTGCCGCGCAGGTCAAAGATCATGCATCGCGCGCCGGTCGTGCCCACATCCACTCCGGCCAAGTAATCTGCCATGGGCTAGACCTCCGGCACCAAGCCAACGCTGCGGAGCGTCTCGAGGGAATCGACGATCTCCGGTCCCGCGCGGGTGCCGATGCGGTCGGCTCCGGCCCGCAGGAACACCAGCGCGTTTTGGGGTCGGGGAAATTTCACGCCGGCGACCTTCAACCGCACCGGCGCGTCGCGCACCGCATCGCGCATCACGAGAAACTGTTCCAGGCTGGGACCTTCGAACTGGCCGCTGGAGGTCTTCACAAAGTCGATACCCGCCTCGGCCACCAGCTTGCTGGCGGTGGCGATCTCTTCATTCGTCAAGTAACACAACTCCAGAATGCACTTCGTGACGGCCGCGCCGGCGGCCGATTTGAACAGCCGCAGTTCCTCGACGACGGCCTGGCGATCGCCGCTCTTCAAGGCGCCGATATTCATCACCATATCGACGGCCGTACAGCCGCGCCGCACCGCGTCCTCGACCTCGAACGCCTTCACGGCGGCCGGAGCGCTGCCGAACGGAAACGCGATGCCCGCGCCGATCTCGACATCCTCGATGCCGGCCAGTTCCTCGCGGATCACGGGCGCCCAATACGCGCTGCTCGCGTACATGGCCGCAAAACCATAGCGGCGCGTGAGGGCGCAACCCGCACGGATCTCTGCTTCCGTGGTCTGCTTCGGCAGGATCGAAAAGTCGATGACCTTGGCCAAGGCCCTCGCGTCCACTCGCTGCAAATCGATCATGGATTCGTCTCCTCGCGGCAGAACCATTCCAGTACGTCGCGGGCATGGACGCAGCCGTCTGACAGAACGGGACTCCGGGCGCCGGGCCGGACGTTGGCTCGCGGGCCGTCCACCTCGCCCAGGCAGTCGACGATCACGTCGGCCATGCTCAAGTCCTCATTCTCGGTGTAGCGGGTCGTCGTCGCCACCACGTACATCCCGGCGGCTTTGGCGGCGACGGCACCGACGTGCGAGTCTTCGAACACCACGCACTGCTCCGGTCGCAACCCGCTTCGCTGCGACGCCAACCGATAGATGGCCGGGTCCGGCTTCTTGGCAGGCACCACGTCGCCGGCCAGCACAAATCGGAACGGGATGCCTGCCAGCAGGCCGCTCGAAATCGCCCGGGCGGACCGTTCGTTCGAGGTCGTGCAGATGCCGAGCATGATCCCCAAACGCTCCGCCTCTTCCATCACCCGCCGTACGCCGGGGCGCAGCGGGAGGGTGCCGCTCTCGATCAACTCGATGAACAGATCCGTCTTGCGCTGGTGAAGCCGCCGGATCAGATCCGGCGCGTCTTCCGGCGCCACCTCGACGC
>REEF01000110.1 GCA_007695205.1 Planctomycetaceae bacterium | reverse complement strand
GTCGATAATCTGCTAGTGGCTTGAAGTCCCCTAAGCCATCGGTTATCTTAAAGGGTGCTCCCAGTTTCATCTGTTCGCGTCCCGCTGGTTCCGGTTGGGTCGGGTGTTCGACAGCTTTTGATCTGAAAGTGGCTTGCATGGGAATGCTGCACAAAATGATTCCCAAGAATTGGTTGTTTTCGGCAATCACTCTTATCGCGTGTTTCTCTCGCTGCAGTGAGCAGCGATTCTTGATGTTTTCTTTTCATCACCCCTAGGAGCGAGGTCATGCGTATCTCCCATCGTCGCGGTTTCACCTTAGTGGAATTGCTGGTCGTCATCGCCATTATCGGCGTTCTTGTCGCACTGCTGCTGCCGGCAGTACAGGCCGCCCGCGAGGCGGCACGGCGGAGCCAATGTGCCAACAACATCAAGCAGATCGGGTTGGCACTTCAGAACTATCATGACACGTACAAGACGTTTCCGCCGGGTGTTATCTGGGGACCTGGACAGGCTCCCTACACGTTGCCTTATCATCACACGTGGAACGTGATGATTCTGCCGTTCATCGAGCAGCAACCGCTGTACGACAGTGTCGATAAGTTGCTCCCGATCTGGGGTCAGCCTGTGGTTGGAACTCCGGTAGCCGCTTTACGCTGTCCTTCGGACACAGGCAGATTTGAACCCTCGGAGACTGCAGGAATTGCTGTGACGAATTACCCAGGTAGCGAAGGGTACCATTGGCACCCGACAGCGAATTTCAACGCCAACGACGCCAACCACTGGAGTCACCCAAACAATTCTAATTTCGCGGATCGACTTACCGGACGGGGCAGCCTGAACGGCATTTTTACTCAAACCCGCACCCACCGTATGGCCCAGGTGACTGACGGTACGTCGAACACCATCATTGTCGCCGAATCCGACTCGCTGGGATACGGCGGAGGTCCGATCCGCACCTGCGGTACAGGTGCGCCGCGACGAGGGCAAACCCCCGTATGGCACAGCGCTTTCGTGGGAACTGCTTATGCTGGATGGGGGGGTAACGAAAGCGGCCAAAACACGGTTAATCCGGACGGCTCGGCCCGCGGAGGAGTCGGTTGGTTCCGCAACCATGCTTTTACGCCGACATATCTGGCTGCCTGGGGACCAAATGCGGATTGGCGAGGTCCTTCGAGCTACCATCCGGGAGGTATCCAGGTGGGATTCGTCGATGGAAGTGTGAGTTTCATCGGCGAAACCATCGATTATGGCACCTGGGTCAAGCTGAACGCGATTGAGTCTGGTCAGACGATGCTATCGTTCCGTTGATCGATAAGGGTGCAGTTTCCGGTTACTGTAGGAAGGAGTTTTCCGATGCGAGTTCTGTTGACCGTGGTTCTGTTTTTGGCTCCTCTGACATGGATGACGGGCTGTGGTGGACGACCTGACCCTCGAAGCAACCCTGATTTCGACCAAGCAGCTTTCGAGAACGTCGATGACCCGGGCGCGATGCAGGAGTTGGCGGAGGACGCCAACATGATGCGTTGATTTCCCAACACAGTTAAATCCAGCCGATCGTGCCCGCTGATTCCGATGCTGCGCACGGTCGGCCTTAGTATCCTTTTGGGCCTCGGTTCCAGGCGAGGTCGTCTCATCTCTGATCGGTGTCAATCCTCATGATGCCATGGCCTGGAACGTGAATCTTTCGGTTCGCAGCCGTCCATCGACAGGAGCCTGCTGTTTCCCCACGTTTCTACGAGGCTCTGCTCGAAACTCTCCTTCGCTTCCAACCCCTGTTACTTGCCGATCGGTTTGCGGATATCATGGGCGTTTTGAGCATTGAGGACGTGCTTTGACGAATCCTTCCGATTTCCAAGTTCAGGAGACGTAACGATGTTGGACTCGACGATCAAACGATCGCGTCGGCAGATGCTGCGCGCTGCGGCTGGGTCCGCTGCGGTGCTGGCGATGCCCACGGTGCTGCCCGCGTCGGCACTTGGCCGCGACGGCATATTGGCGCCCAGCCAGCGGATCACGCTAGGGGGCCTTGGGTTGGGCGGCCGCGGGGCTGGTGTGCTGCGCAGCTTTCTGTCGAACCGGGATGTGCAATTCCTGGCGATCGCCGATATCCGTAAGAATCGCCGCGACGCGATCAAGCAGATGGCCGACCAGCACTACGGCAACAACGATTGTGCCACGTACCGCGACATGCACGAGATGCTGGCGCGCCAGGATATCGACTCCGTGCTGATCGCCACCGGCGACCGCTGGCATGCGATGGCTTCGATCATCGCGGCCAAGGCGGGCAAGGATGTGTTTTGCGAAAAGCCGTGCTCGATGACCATCGCCGAAAGCCAGGCTCTGGCAGACATATTTCGCCGTTACGGCTGCATCTATCAAGCCGGCACCCAGCGACGTAGTATCGGCAATTTTATCTTTGCCGCCGATCTGGTCGCCTCTGGTAGGCTGGGCAAGCTGCACACGGTCCACGCCAATACGCTCAACCCGCCGACTCGGCACGATTGGCTGCCTGCCGAGCCCGAACCGCCGAAGGAAGAATTGGATTGGGATGCCTGGTTGGGGCCGTGCCCATGGCGTCCTTATAATTCGCAGTACGTCGCGGGTCGATGGCGAGGCCATTTTGATTTCCACGGCGGGGGCATCCTGGAATGGGGCTCGCATACCGTCGACCTGTGCCAATGGGCGGCCCAGAAAGATGACACGACGCCGGTCGAGTACGTTCCGGAGGGTTCCGGGGTGGTCTGCACCTATGCCGACGGCTTGAAGCTGGTCATGCGCGATAGCGGCTGGATGGGGCTGGGCACGTGCAGTGTCCGGTACGAAGGCGACGAAGGCTGGATCGAAACGGGCGACAGCGGCCAGTTCGCCATCTACCCGGAATCGCTGCGGACCGAGCGGACGGTGTTTACGATGAGGGGAACGGATCCGTCGACGCATGTCCGCGACTTCCTGGATTGCGTCAAGACGCGCAGGCCCGCCAACGCCAATTCGGACGTGGCGGCCCAGTCGCATATCGTGTGCCATTCGGCCTACATCGCTTGGCAGTTGGGTCGGACTTTGAAATACGATCCGGCGACGAACGAATTCGACGACGCGGATGCCAATCGCATGCGCAGCCGTGCGATGCGCGAACCGTACCGGATCTGAGCAGAACCGAAAGGGGGTCGGGAGTAGTTTTAGGGCGACGCCGATCCAAGTTTACAGCCGGTTTACCCAAAAACCCTCCCCCCC
>REEF01000111.1 GCA_007695205.1 Planctomycetaceae bacterium | reverse complement strand
CCAATGTCTGGAGCCACTGGCTGATCGCCGCTTCGGATCCCGGCCCGATCGTCTGGCCATCGTCGCCGTGAACCAATCGGATCGAATCGGCCATCGCTGGGCCGACCAGCGCCTGGGCTCGTTGGTACTCCTGGCGGACTCGGTGCAAATCCGGCGCTTCGATCCTGCCAGGCGCGGCGCCGCTGCGCCCGGGGCGCGGCGGAGGCGGGCCGTCGATCGACGGAGGGCGGCTGGCTTCGATCACCAGCGATCGCGGCACGATCAGGCTGGCGATTTCCGCATCACCGAATTCCGTCAGCAACCCCCACACATTCCGATAGATCGGTTCCTGCCATAACGATTCACGCGGTTGGAAGTAGCCGCTGACCCATGCCGCATCGATCCGCGGATCAAGGGCTGCGGCAACCATCGCGATCAGCCCTCCTTCGCCATAACCGGCAACACCGATGGGCGGCGGCATCGCCGAATCATGTTCGCGGCTGTCATGCAGAAACCAATCGACAGCGCCCAGCACTTTCTGGACCTCGTATCCGATCACATGCCGACCCATCTGGAACGCTTGACGATGAATCCACTCGCGGTGCGGCTGGTTGGTGAACCGTCCGACCAGCTCGTTGCCCGAAAACTCGTCCCGCCGATCGATCAAGGTAGGCACCAGCACTCGGCAACCGTTTTCGACCAGTCGCCGTGCGTACTGGTTGGAGGCGTCTAACCCGGGTAGCAGGCCGACCAATTGTTCGGGGCTGTGATCCGCATCGGGCAGCGCGACCACGCTGGCTCGTACCGGCGTCTTGGGCTCGAGCAACAGCCCTTCGCCCGTGATCGGTCCGAGGACGGGCCAGCGGACCGACCAGACGGTCATGGTGTCCGTTTCGGCGACTTTGGCCGGCACGGCTGTCGAAGCGATCAACTCCAGTTCGGTGATCGGATGGCGATCCTCGATGACGCCGATGATGCGACGCAAACGCTCGCGGTTGGCGTCGACGGATCGCGAATAACGCTCGGGGCATTCCAAGTCACGGTTCCAGTGAGCGGCTCGGCCTTCGACCGAACGCTCGGTTCGTTCCAGCAGGAACCGGGCGATCCCGTCCAGCGTCTGCTCGGCCAAATCGCCTTGGGGGACATACAGATCGGTGCCCGGAAACGGCTGGACCGCATGGCTCGGCTTTCCCAGCATCGCGCAGGTCACAAGACCGAAGATGACCAGCCTTGGGACGGCTGATCGTATTCGAACGGCACTGGCGAGAACGGATCGTTTGTTCATCTCCTGACGCTCCCCATGCTTGAAGGATGCATTTCAACGGCAACCAGGTCAAGCGATACCGTCGGTGTGCTGCCGACATCTCCACGGCGGGCATCGCTGAGCCCAGTATACACCGTCGCCCCGGCTGCCACCTACCCGCCGCAGTTGGTACACTAAGCACCGTTCGAGAAATAACTGTCCGATATCCCCTCGCCCCTCCGGGGAGAGGGCAGGGTGAGGGGGCCGAAAGTGCGTCAGTTATTTCTCGCACGGTGCTAAGGAAGGCGGCGACCCGTCGCCGGCGAATCAGCATATTGGACGAAATACTGGACGAAGCCCCGACCGCGATACCACCGTGATGATCCTGCACATTGACATGGACGCTTTTTACGCTTCGGTCGAGCAGCGTGACCGGCCCGAGTTGGTCGGCCGCCCGGTGATCGTGGGCGGTACGCCCGAGGGGCGCGGCGTCGTGGCAGCCGCCAGCTATGAGGCTCGTAAATTCGGGGTCCACAGTGCCATGCCAGCGGTGACGGCCAAGCGGCTGTGCCCGCAGGGGATCTTTCTGCGGCCGCGCATGGAGGATTACGCCGAAATCTCCGACCAGATCCGAGCCATCTTCCATTGCTACACCCCGCTGGTCGAACCGTTATCGCTGGACGAAGCCTTCCTGGACGTGACCGGCAGCCAGTCCTTGTTCGGATCGGCGGTCCGGATCGGCCGAGCGATCAAGCACGAGATTCACCAGCGACTCAGGTTGGTCGCCTCGGTCGGCGTGGCACCGAACAAGTTCCTGGCCAAAATCGCCAGCGACCTGCAGAAGCCCGATGGATTCGTCGTGGTCGAGCCGGGAAAAGAACAGCCGTTCCTCGATCCTTTGTCGGTCGGCCGTCTGTGGGGCGTGGGCAAGGTGACCGGTGGCATCTTCGAAAGACTGGACATCCAGCGGATCGAGCAGTTGCGGCAGTTGCCGTTGGACCTGCTACAACAGCAGTTCGGGCACAGCGGCCAACACCTGTGGGAATTGGCTCGGGGAATCGATGACCGGCCCGTGGTGCCCGAGCAGCAGGCAAAATCGATCTCGCAC
The DNA here is from genome assembly GCA_007695205.1 of Planctomycetaceae bacterium. Classification (GTDB taxonomy): domain Bacteria; phylum Planctomycetota; class Planctomycetia; order Pirellulales; family Pirellulaceae; genus SKKK01. The sequence continues at coordinate 884 of REEF01000111.1, read as the reverse complement.
GAGACCACGTTCGCACAGGATGTCACCGATCCTGAAACCCTGCAGGCCTGGCTGATGGAACTGAGTGAACAGGTGGGCTGCCGTCTGCGAAAGCACGGGTTGCAGGGCCGCACGGTGCAGCTCAAGGTGCGTTATGCTGATTTCCATACCGTCACCCGAGCGCAGACGTTGTCCCAGGCCACCGATGTCACGCAGGAGATTTGGCGGATTGCGTCGCGGATGTTGGCCGAACGGTTGCCTGCCAGACGGTTGCGGATCCGGCTGTTGGGCGTAGGCGTCAGCGGCTTGGATCAGCCGAAAGCGGTACAACTCAGTCTGTTTCCGGACCCGCAGCACGAGCAACAAACGCGTCTGGACGAAGTTTCCGACCAGATTCGAGAGAAGTTCGGTGGCGGTTCTTTACAACGAGCCTTGGGGATGTTGCACGATGTCCGAGCACGAGCGACCAAGTCCGACCCGGATCGCGAGCAATAATCGCCTGGAAAACCAGCACCACCCAGGTATCGGGATTGACTCCATCGTCTTCGGGGCCGTCATGGTGCAGCATGTCCACCGAAATGGCGATCGTCAGATCCGGATTATTCCCCTGTCCCTTGAAATCGTCGATCAGCGAATCGGCTCGCGGATCGTCGCTGATAATCGTCTGGCAGAAGTTCCCGCCGTACTGGCTAAATGAGTAGGAAAAGTCCCAAAAAAACGGGCTAGTAAGCTTACGATCCTGGCGGACGTCGTTATAATTTCCCGACATGGATCCATGCGGCGTTCCGATTCAGGACGGGAGAATCCATGTTAACTTCAGTCCCGATCCATTGCACTGAGGGTGCGAAATCATGTGGATGTTTAGCATTTTCTTGATCGTCAATTCTTTGCTGCTGATTGGTTTT
>REEF01000112.1 GCA_007695205.1 Planctomycetaceae bacterium | reverse complement strand
CTGGCTGGCGATGTTGGCCGTGAAATGTTTGCATGCCGCCAGCTTTCTGCAGGCGGTCGACGATTCGCTGCAGTTGCGGCTGTTTTTGGAAGTGATGAGCCACGAGCAGTTGCCTTCGGAACGGCGGATCAAGGGCTTTGCCGCGGAACGTCTGTCGCCGGTGATGGAATACGTAGTGTTATGGCATCAGTTTTTGTTGCTGGGCGAACTGGGAATCGAGATCGGTTCGGACTTTGGCACGGATAGCGCCGACATGCATGCGCAAGCGCGGATGAAATCGGATGCGGCGGCGAAGCATCTGACGCCGTTGCTGGGCTGGCTGATCGGCCAGTGTCGGAGCTTCTGCCAAGCCACTGGGCGAGACGGTCTGAGCGAGGCCGACCGGGCGCTGTTGCTGCAGGCGTTTGAATCCCTGGATTGGAAGGCCCTGGGGAATTTCGCCCGCAATCGGCAGGCTTTGCTGCGAGTGATTGATGACACTTTGAAGGGCGGATTGGTGACCCCGGGACCCACGCCGGTGAAGTTGGACAGTTCGCCGCGTGCTGGGCCGCCGCCCACGGACTTGGCCGAGTTTGCCAAGGCATTGGCCGCCGAGTTCTTCGAACGGATGAAGGTGTTCGGCGAGAAGTTCGACAGTTCGGTGTTCTACGATCCGGAAGGCAGCGCTCATACCAAGCGAGGCAAGACGGTCCACGGCTACGGCGTGCAGTTTCTGGCTGATTTGCGTTTCGGTTTGGTCTGGAGATTTGCGGTCTTTCGGGCGGGAGATGGTTTTCGTCCGCAGATTGCCGAGTGGGTGTTGGAGACCAAGAAGACCTTTGGCTGGGGCCCGATCCAGTTGACTTCGGATCGCGAGTACACGATTTCCAAAGCGATTCACCAATGGCAGGCCGGAGAGGTGTTCCACTACGGTCCGCGTGCGGACATCGACCGCAAGGACAAGGGGATCTTCGTCGAAGAGGATTTTGAGATTCACGAGGAGTATGCCATTTGTCCCAACGGCGCACACCTGCACCGCAAGCCGAACGTGTTTGTGCGAGGATCGAGCGAGCAATGGCGTTATCAAGCGAAGAAGAACGATTGTCAGGGCTGTCCACGTCGGGGGGAATGCACCAAGGGCCAGAACCCGCGGATGCTGTGTGTCAATGTGTATCGCGAGGACCTGGTGATCCATGCCGCGCGGATGCAAGCCGATCCGCAGCGGACTCGAGATCTGATGGGTCGGCACCGGGCGATGAGTGAGGGGATCGTGAACAATCTGATGAATCACCAAGGTGTCCGGCATGCCTGTTGGAAAGGCCTGGCTCTGGCACGTTTCCAGGTAGGTTTGGCGGTCCTCTTGCTGAACACCCTGAAATGGTACAAGATCCGTCACGGCCAGCTACGGCCGATGACGTTGAGGTCGGCGGCGTGATTTGAAAAAGCACCAGGTCGCCTGAGCGGCACCGTACACCGAAACTCAATTTCGCCGGGCTTCCTCAAGACCTGACCCCAGTTTTAGGCAAGCGCGGACGGATTGGTTCCATTGTTCAAGCAACTTGGCCATATCCTGGACGATCTGGGGATGATCGGCTGCGAGGTCGTTTTGCTCGCCTGGGTCTTCGACCATGTCGAAAAGCTGCCATTGCCACGGCGGCTCGGCAAAGTTCGCACCGCTGCCGTAGTGAATCAGTTTGTAGCGGTTATCGATCAAGGCTATCCGGCCTCGGGACTGAAAGGCGATCGGCTGCGGCCGTTGCGCCGTCTTGCCGTCGATCAGCGGCACGAGGCTGACGCCGTCCAGGGGGCGGTCGGCGGGCAGCTCGATACCAAGCAGGTCCGCAATGGTTGGCAGATAATCGCTGGTGACGGCAGGCATGTCGGTCGTGCGTTGCTCGGCAATCCGTTTAGGCCACTCCAACAAGCCCGGCACGCGGATACCTCCGTCGTACAGATCGCGTTTGCGGCCGCGCAGGTGTTTGGCCGAACCGGGCATTTTCTGCGAGCCTTCGGGCCCGTTGTCCGACGTCAACCAGATCATGGTATTCTCCGCCACGTCCAGTTCGCGAAGCTCGTGTCGCAGTCGTCCGATCTGATCGTCGCAGGCCTTGATACAGCCGTAGTAGTGCTGACCGAATTCGTCCAGCTCCGCAAAGGGCTCCCTGTCATCCTTGCCGGCCACCACCGGCCAATGAGGTTCATGGAACCAAATCACAGCGAAGAACCGTTTTTCGCGTTCCACCGCATCCCGGATAAACGCAATCGCACGGTTCATGATCAACTGGGCGTTCGGACCATCGAGATCCTCGGTGACTTCGTCCCCATCCTCGTTCCAGTAACGCGTTCCATAGTGAGTAACGTTGCCGGGATCGATCTCGGGATCCCACCAATGCTGAAGGTTACCCGGATGGTTACTGAAATCGCGGGGGCGGACCGTCGGGTTGTACGTCGGCACCTTTGATTCCGTCGAGAAGCACACGTCGAAGTCGCGCAGCCAGGGTGGAGCGAAGTGTTGGCTGCGACCGGGACGGCCACGGTTGGCGTCATGCACCTCGGTCGTCAGCGTACCCAAGTGCCACTTGCCGAAGTGGCCGGTCCGATAGTCCCTTTGCCTGAGGATTCTGGCGAGGTTCAACTCGTCCTGCGGTAAGTGACCAACGTTTGCGAAGAAGATGCCGTAACGGAAGGGATGCCGACCGGTCAGCGCGCTGCCGCGTGTCGGACTGCACACCGGCGCTGCCGCGTAGAAGCGGGAGAAGACCAGCGACGATGTTGCCATCTTGTCGATGTGCGGGGTGATGGCGTGCTGGCTGCCCTGATAACCCAAATCGCCGTAACCCAGGTCGTCGAACATAATGAGGATGATGTTGGGCGGGTCGTTAGCAGCGGAATCGACGGTCGACGCCCAGGCATCGACCTCCATCAACATCAACAACAGTGCTGTACCAACGGCACGGCAGAATAATGCCTGCAGAACAGGATTGAACATGATGATGCTCCTAAGCTTGACTTGAAGGTGTCTGGTAATGATTCCCATAGCGCTGGGCACTGGGTGGATTGCCCGTTTCGAAGCCCGGCCAAACGCACCAGTCGTCAAAGGCGTGTTCCTCAAGGGTACTAGGATGGACCTGAAAATCGTTGATCTGCCACTTGCCAGCGTACGGTAATCAAGGCTCGTCTGTCGGCCCGTCCGACGGGAGCTCACGGTCGAAGCGATTTGAACCCGGTTTGACCTC
>REEF01000113.1 GCA_007695205.1 Planctomycetaceae bacterium | reverse complement strand
CTCCCGACCCCTTCCGCCCGATTCCACCAAGAAATATATGGCCGGGTGCTTAATCTGCCACAGAAGAACATGCGGCCCGTCTCGCGAAACCGAATTGTCGGCGACGTTCGCTTGATCGCGGTCGCCAAACGCCTGCGCGCAGCGTGGCGTCCCGGCAATTAGCGAATCACGCGCCATGGGGTGAGGAACCGACCAGGCTGTGCTAAGCTGGTTCCATGGGATCGCATCACAACAACCTGCGCAACCTGTTCGTCACAGGAGTACTGATCTGTGTGTTCCTGGGGGTCAACGTACTGACGCCCGGCTACTGGCTTCGGGCCAACTGGGTGAGTGTTGTTGTCGCGGGCTTCTGGATCAGCCAGCTGACTTTAGTCGTGACGTGGCCCGCCTTGGCCCCAAGGAACTTCAGCGTGCGGTTGCCCTGGTCGTTACTGCTCCTTGTATTCATGTGGTACGCCTTGGTCATTGGGAACCGGATGGCGAACCGGTTCTACAACAGCACCACCGCCCTGGTTCTGGGATTGATCCTGCTGTCTGGTTGGTTGTTCGCGGTAATCGCGCTGAGGATCGTAGCCCGTGTATTGGGTTGGCAACTGCTGGGATGGAACGCTGGCCAGGATGGCGACGGGCAGCTCGGTGGCAGACCGCCATTCCCGGTGCGTCATCTGCTGCTCGGTACGTTTCTGTTGTTGATGGCCATCGCGCCGATGCGATTGGTGCTACCTCCGCCAGGACCGCTCCCCATGGCATTGTACGATCTGCGACAGTACATCTACCTGGCGGTCGCTGCTGTCGCCAATTTGGTGCTCGCCGTCCCATGCATCTGGGCTGCCTTCGCGCCGGTCAGAAGGATGCCGCTGCTTGGGTTGCGCTGGCTGGTGACCTGTACCCTGCTTACTGGCCTCCAGTATGTCCATTTTTTCTTGTTTCTTGGCCCGTTCGTGCCGTTTTCTTTGATTTTCACAATCCACTTAGCGCACTGTGGATTCGTCTTGGGCACACTGCTAATCTTTCGAGGCCTCGGATGCCGTCTGGTCCAAACCAGCCAGCCCGCAGACGCGGTTGGTTTGTCTTGACCGGCCGCCCACCGATCCCCACCCGCCATACGCACACGCGATTTGCTGACCATCCTTTGCATGGGCTGCGGCCTTGTGCGTCCAGATCACCGCTCTGCCCCCCATGCGCTCATGGTTCTTGCGTTTGCCGGAGGCGTTTACGGCTACCTACTTCACGCCGCTCTCATTGCTGACCGCTGAACGCCTCGTTGGGCGAACCGTCGTTGTTCCCGATATCGTGGGCTCTGATCGAATTCTGTGGGCTATCGCAATCTCGGTCGCGCAGCTTTTCCGATGTGCAGGCCGTTGGGGCTGGATGCCTCCGCTTCCAGAACCGCCTTCTGCCCCAGCGGCACGGCAACGGTCGGATACGTATGGTGCATGTACGCCCACGGCGGCTCCGGGATGCCGTCGGCCTCGGGGATGGGGATCCAGTCGCGGTCGTTCACCGAGATGGCCAGCCCGCGCGTGCCTTCGTGGCAGAGGAGTTTTTCGACGACGATCTCTGCACGGACGGCGTGTTCCCGGGGATGGCGAGACAGAGCCCGGTCGGCTTGACGCCGGTTGCCATCCGGGACACAATCGTCGGGTTGTATCCCGCTGCAAAGAAGAATCAGGAGCATCCCCATGACAAATCCAGTCCGGCTTGTTGGCCTCAGCCGCATCGCCGCTCTGTTGCTCGCTTCCTGGTCCCTCGCGGTGGTCGCTACCGCTCGGGACGTGACCCTCCACGTCTCGGCCGGGGACCGCGATTGGGTCGCTGCGCCTGGGATCGTGGAACTGCCAGCGGAGTTAGCAGGCGCCAAGAGTCTGACGCTAACGGAACAGGGTTCGGACGAGGCGATCCTGGTGCAACGAGTGCCCGGTAAGCCCAAGGCGGTTTGGATCGTGTCCGATTTGAACGTTGGCCAATCGCGGACGTATCGACTGGCTGCATCCGAGCACGAAATGCCCGAGGCGAAGCATGTCAGCGTCCATGATGACGGCGAGCGTTTGAACATCGAGATCGACGGCCGCCCGGTCCTTTCTTATCACCATGCCATCGCACCGGCACCCGAAGGGATCGGTCAGGTGTTCGCCAAGAGCGGGCATATCCATCCCTTGCGGACCCCCAAAGGCCGCCTGGTCAGCGACGACTTTCCACCCGACCATCCGCATCAGCACGGGGTCTTCTTCGCGTGGGTCAACACAACTTTCGAGGGTCGGCAGGTCGATTTCTGGAATCAGGCCAAGCGGCAGGGCGCCGTCGAACACATCCGGACGCTCGAAACGGTCAGCGGCCCGGTGTTCGCTCAGGCGTCCGTTCTGCTGCGCCACAGCGACTTGAGCGCACCCGATGGTCCCAAACCGGTGCTCGAAGAGACCTGGACCGTACGCGTGTATCGGGCCGAGTCGCCTTTTCTGATCGACCTGGAATCCGAGCAACGCAACGTAGCCGACAGTCCTTTGATCATCAACCAGTACCACTACGGCGGCATGGGACTGCGCGGAGCGCGCCCCTGGCTGGGCCAGGAAGAGAGTGGTTTCTTGACCAGTCTCGGCAAGACGCGAGCCGACGGCAACCATACGCTGGCTCGCTGGGTGATCGCGCACGGAACGGGCGACGGAGGCCCGGCATCGGTCATCGCCCTGGGGCATCCTGGCAACTTCCGCGCGCCGCAGCCGGTGCGGCTCCATCCAACAATACCGTATTTCTGTTTCGCGCCGATGGTGCCTGGGCCCTTCGAAATTGCCCCCGGCCGCCCCTACCGTTCCCGTTATCGCTTCGCCATCCACGACGGGCCCCCAGACGCCCGACTGGCCGAGCGACTCTGGCACGCCTACGCAGAACCGCTCGCAGTGCACGTTACGGCCAGCGAATAAGCAATAAAGGGACGGGGGTCTTTTCTCGGACCGGCGGGGTCAGAGACCCGCGCCGAACAGTCTTGTTACCGCCTCTGAGCGACCGGAGGCGGGAGCCGTGTTCGGAGAACAAGACCGCGCGGCCGACACTCATTGCGGCGGCCCGGCCCAGTTGGGGACTTTCACGCCCGATGCCGCATCCACGCCGGGGGCGAAAGGCTTCAGGTCCAACACGGGTGTGCCGTCAAAGGCGTCGATCGTTTCGACCCGGACCACGTTGTCTTTCACCGACAGCAATTTGCACAGGCTGAGGGCGATCAGATT
>REEF01000214.1 GCA_007695205.1 Planctomycetaceae bacterium | reverse complement strand
GAATCGTCCGCGCAACCTCGCGGAAGCGCTCCCACGTCCATTCGCCGCGCGCCTGAAGCTCGGTCGGAGTTGGCACTCCCGCCTCGCTGAACATGTCGGCGTTATAGAAGATCACCATCGGCGAGGTTGAGAACGGGACGCCGTACACTGCGTCGCCTCGCTGCCACAACGAAAGGATCGCCGGCGCGAAGTCGTCGAAATCGTGCCGGTTGAGCGCGCTCCTCAAGTCGAGAAGGACCCCGGCGTCCATGAAGGCCGTCCCCGCCCGTTCGAAGAGCCACCCTGCGTCGGGAGCGTTGCGACCGGACGCCTGAAGCGTAATCCTTTCCAGGTAGGAGCCGTGTGGGATCGTCTGGTACGTAACCGACCGAACGTTGGGATCTTGGGCCATGTAGGCGTCAGCGATACTCCGGAACAAGGTCAGGTGCGCCTCGTTGCCGGACCACAGGGTAAACGTCAAGTCCGCAGCTTGTGCCTCAGCCCGCGGCTCACTGCTACCGGCGGCGAACGCCCACGTAGTTAGCAGCATCAGGACTACCAGACCGGCAGCCATCTTGCGAAAGTTCATGCTGAACCTCCTTGAAAATTCTTCCACCGGGCATACCGCCCGAGGTCTTTTCATCCAGCCCTACCGGCTTTGGGTAAGGTCTTTGACCGACTGTCCGTGATGCATTGAAGGACCGAAGGCTTGCCGTTTTGGGTAGTCGGTAATATCGCCCTGCATTCGTCTCAGGAGCAGTTGCGCGGTCTCGCGAGCCATCTGCTCTATCGGTCGGTGGATAACCGTCAACGTTGGCTTGAAGAGCACCATCGGGTCGAATCGGTCGAATCCTACGAATGAGATTTCCTGACCAACGCGCAAACGCGTCTCGTTGATCGCCATCAGCGCCCCAACGGTCATGTAGTGGTTGGTCACGAAAACGCCCGTGGGCGGATTCCTGGACTGGACGATCGACGCCATCGCGTCATATCCGCCGTGAGTCGAGAAGTCGCTCCACCGTACGATGCTTTCGTCCTGGGAACGTCCTGCTCGGCCCAAAGCTGTAATCCAACCATCGTATCGACCGGCAGCCACTGTTGAGTCTTTCGGTCCGTTGATGACGGCGATTCTGTCATGACCGGCGTCAAGGAATACCTTGGCCCCCATCATGCCCGCGGCGTGGTCATCGAGTTGAATCTTGTCGGTGTGAAACTCGACAAGTTCTTCGCCGACGATTACTACCGGTACGCCTTCTTTCTGGAAGCGGTCCAGCACCGGAACACGAAAGGGAGACGAAAAGAGAATCGCGCCATCGACCGATCGCTCAAGGAGAAACGAGAGGCGGTTCTCAAGAAGACCAGGGTCTTTCTTGTAGTCGCAGACGACCATGCTGTAACCGGCCTCGTTGAGCACCTCTTCAATGACGCCGGCCATGATCGTTGCCGAGATGTCTGGAAACTCCTGAATAACAACACCGACGGCGAAGGATCTCCCGTTCCGCAGGGAGCGGGCAAAGTGATTCACCTGGTATCCAGTCGCCTTGATGGCCGATTCAATGCAGCGCGCGTTCTTCGGTCGGACCCGATGGCCATTGAGGTAGCGGGACACCGTCCCGATCGTGACGCCGGCCATGGTTGCCACGTCGCGGATGGTTGGCATTGGTGACAAATCATCGCGCCGAAAACTCATAACGTTTTAACTTTATCGCAGGTTCCGCAGCCTGTCAAGGACCAATTTTGCGGCTGGATACATGCGGAGAAGGCGTCTGTAAGGTCGTTTTTCCTGCATAGAGGCAATTAAGGGTTACTTAGAACGACTAACGGCCAATTAGTCGGCGGGAATGGTGGCATGACAGGTTGACTTAAGCACCCTGATAATCATAACGTTATTGATTCGTGGTGGGCGGCTCACTGCTTTGGTCCCGCCAATGCGGGCATCTGATGTGCCGAGAAGATGAGAACAATGGGCAGACGGCCAAACATTCTGTAGATCTGCGTGGACCAGCAGCGGGGGGACACGATTCACAACCTCGGTAATTCTCAGATTCGCACCCCCATCTTGACGCGCTCGCGCCACACTGGGCCTTGACGAACCACCGGTGACGCCGGCACACGCGACGATGGTAATCACGGAGTCTGAGTCGGTGCGCAGCGGCCGGTGGTAGTGGCTTGCAAGCCAGATAGTGGGGGTAAAACAGAGTCGCCATGAATTGCATGTACCGGGCGACAGCGGTAGACTTGGCGCATTAGCGTACTTCACCATTGCCAAATCGTGGGCATCCGTGGCGATTTCTCCCGGAATACGTCACCACACTGAAGTCTGAGAGGCTCTCCATTCGAACAAGCAAGACCAATCATTGCGAAGCGGGTTTTTCCGCCAAATGACGAGTCGGCCACGAGCCTCCCATACGCGGATGGCCGGCAGCTTCAGCCTTCAGACGCTCAACCAGCCAGACCTTGATAATCGACTCTTCCGGGAAATGCTGACGATTCCCGGTGACGAGATATTCTGCATTTCCGCCTTTTGCAACCTCATAGAATGGAAGATCATCGGGATCCTCGAAACGATAACCAACAGGTGAGGCGGTAACGTACTCTGCTTCGTGTTTGACGAAGTCCAGGAAGGCCTGAACGTCCGCGGAGTCCAACCGCAACTCCGGAAGCCGGAGCCCGTCGGAGTACTCGAATGCAATGCGATTGTCCACGAGAAGCTGAAAACTCCCGTCAAGCACTGCGCGAAGTATGGAACCGGGTGCGCCGCCGGGATTCAGCATTGCCGAGACGACCACGTTGGTATCGAGCACAATCTCATCGGTTGCGTTCACGTCGCCCGGCACGAATCTCGTCGTCAATTTCCTGCTCGGTTTCCTGCTCGGTCATGCGGTCCAAACCAAGCTCCCGCGTGGTCTTCTGCATTCGCTGAATGGCTGCCATGGCTCGAGCGCGTCTCACGGCAGACAGCGTCTGTTCCAGGGACTGGTCAGAGATGGGAGTGAGCAGAGCGATCGGCCGGCTGTTGTTGGTGATAACCATCTCCTGTTCTTCGGGAAGCTGCTTCCAGATCTTTGCTGGAAAGGTACGTATGTCTCTCACCGTAACAAACTTCATGGAGAAACAAATTGCGGCCGCATATCCACTGCGGCGAATCTGGCAGCCGGAAGACAATGCCAACGCGGTTGTCTTTTGTGCATCAGTTCAAGCTGAATGGATTACGGGGCATGTGCTGCGACGCATTGCTTGGAGCGTTTG
>REEF01000152.1 GCA_007695205.1 Planctomycetaceae bacterium | reverse complement strand
GGGTCGGGTCGGGTCGGGTCGGGTCGGAGACCCAACCTACGTTGGTTGCGGCCGGCGGCCGCTTTAGGATTCCGTTTCCTCGCTGGGCGCCGTCGGAGTCGATTCGTCGCAGCACGATGGCTTCGCTGTGGGCTGCGATTCCGCTTCCTCGTCAGACTCCTTCGTCGACGATCCTGCTTCACAGCACGACGGTCCGGCTGCCGGCTCGGGTTCAGACGTCACCTCACAGCACGGGGGTTCGGCGGCTGAGTTGCCCATGATGCCAGAGGGCGACAACTGCCCTGCGTTGATGCCGCAGCGCAGCATTTTGCTGCCCCAATACGGATTGGCCAGCGGTTCGGACGGCTGCATCCAATCGCCTTCGCCACCCGGGACCATCGAGCAATAGAAGTGGATAAAGGTAGTTTCCGCTTCGGCGCCACGCGCTTGTGCTGCCAACTGCAGGATCGATTTGCTGATCGGTTTGAAAGGAATACGCGCTTCCTCGAAGGTCACCCCGGGCAATTGATCGCTGTGCTCGGCAATCACCGCGATCAGCGATTGCGCGCTGTCGCTCAGATCGTCGGCGCCGGCCAACCGGTCGGCCAAATCCTGTAGCGTTGCTGCCTGGTCGGATGGCACAGCCTGGTCGTCGGCCAAGGTGGCGGCAATGGCGAAATAAGCCTGATAGAGACGCTCCAGGTCCTCGCCGGTTGGGCCGGCGATTCGCTGCATCGGCTGCTCTTCCAGAACCAGTGGTCCCTCCGACGGTTCCGCCTTTTCCTGGCCTCGTGTTGGATCGATCAGCGACGGGTTACCGGCCAAGACCATCTGCGAGTCGATTAAGAAATTGCCCGACACCGCCACGTACTCGCCTGGTTCCACGCCGCTGACGATCACGATGCGGTCTGCGATCGACGGGCCGAGCACCACGGGCCGGATCTCGAAACGACCCGCCTCGACCTCGACATACACCACGCTGTTTTGACCGGCCATCAGCACCGCGCTGCGTGGGACGACCATCACCTTGGCCGGTTCGACAGGCTGTTCCGCAAATCCGAATCGGGACGAGGAAACCAAGGACACTCCGCAGACGCGGCAATCGCCCGGCTCGTCCTCGATCACATGCGGGTGCCGCGGGCTGATCCACTTGCCCGCCAGTTCGGGGTCGTAGATCTCCTCTGCCGCTTCGCCGGTCGGCTCGAGGTCCACCTGGACATTCGCCCGGGCGAAATCGCCGATCCGCAGCATCCGGTTCTCGTTCAGAAGAACGACTCGCACGCCAACGGTCCGCGTTTTGGGGTTGACCACCGGGTCGACAAATGCCACTCGACCAGGAAAACGTCGTCCCGGCAGCGATTGAACCTCGGCGTCGACTCGCTGTCCGTACCGGATCGCGGCGGCATCTTCGGGGAACAGATCCAGCATCAGCCATACGTGGGAAAGATCGGCGATGCGGTAGATCGGCTCGCCTCGCTGCACGTACTGGCCCTCGTCTGCCAAACGTTCGATCACCGTTCCGTTGATCGGCGAGTACAGGTGCAGGCGGCTGTTCGCCTCGCCCGATTGTTCCAACTGCGACACTTGCGCCTCGGTCATCCCCAGTTCGTCGATCAGTTTTCGACGGGTACCCTCGTACAACCGTTGTTGCGATTCCTGCACCCGCGCCACGGCGGGGTTCGACGAAACAGCGTTCAAAGAACGCCACGCTTGAAGTAACTCGACCTGGGCGCTGTACAACGGGGGCGAGTAGACCAGCGCCAGTTGGTCGCCCGGGCGAACCTCCATGCCGGTAAAGTCGGCGTACAGCCGCTCGATGCGCCCGTCCACATACGAGGAGATCGTTGCCAAAGCGCCCTCGTCGTACCGCAATTGGCCGACGGCACGGACCGGACGTGTCTGGGCCACGGACTGCACCGCGACGGTTTGGATGTTCGCCACACGTCGCGATGCCGGATCGATCGTAATCGAACGGCCGTCACCATTTTGGTTCCCAGTGGAAGCAGGGACCAGTTCCATCCCGCAAACCGCACATCGGCCAGGCCCCTCTTGTGGCGGAACGCAAAACATCGGGCAGATGTGCTCGACATCAGCGCTCGTTGCTTCGGTCGGGGCCGCCGCCGACTGGCCGTCCGCAATCCAGCCGGTCCGCTGAGCCACCCCCAGCAGAAAGATCAGTCCGGCACCAACCAGCAGCAATAACACCGGCGGCAACAAAAGCTTGATCCAATAACGCCACGATGCCGAACGCGGCTGATTGCGAGACGCCTCGGTCGGAGCAGATGAATTGGTCGTGTTCGGAGTAGTCATCGCCTTACCTCAAGTCAACGGAATAATGGGCCTAATGAGTGTCAAACAGAACCTGCGCTAGCAAAGAACCATGGGCGACAGGATTAGGTTTAGAAAATGAATCAGCCAAACGCTCGCGACAGAAGTGAAAATCAAAGGCTTCCGTGACGAATGCGCGTCAGATCAGCTACCGTCGAGTGCGCACACCGGTAGCCTGGGCGATTCAAACCTGCCAAATGCAGAGAATTGCGCGAGAGCGTGTAGCAACGCTGGAGTCACCGAGGAATGAAAACCGGTTGCCTTGCACAAGAGAGCATGCATTGAGCAAGGGCAAGTCAAGGCGATTGCACTGCCAAATGTTCTGCATTCGCAGCTCATCACCTGCCGAAGCGCCCAGATTTCCCGGCGGAAGCTGGTGGTCTGAGCATCCGCAATTGTTATCTGCGGCTGGCTGTTGGCAACACGAACCTTCACTACTTTCAGCCAAAGGTTTGGACAACGAACAACAACAGTCGTTGGTTTGGCACTGGCTACCAGCATGCCCACATCCGATCGCCGCAGGAACGCAGGCACAGACGCTGTGAGCAATCACCAGCATCATCGCGATCAATTGTATCGAGCACCAACGTGGCATGGTCATCTTGGTCTGAAAAAGAACTTTGGGATCTGCCGTCTGATTTTGAAGTAAAGTCGTACCCTCTATTGTAGCTTTCGTCAAGAATAAGTCCAGGTTCAAGAAGGTAAGTCGGAATTGCTAGTCACAGGACTTCCAGGCCCGTTACTTGCACTTAGGCCATTCGCAGAGAATAATCTACCCCCGCGCTGTGGCCGATCTCTGACCCCGCGCTGTGGCCGGTCTCTGACCCCGCGCTGTGGCCGGTCTCTGACCGCGCCACCCCGGCGACCGAACGTCTCCAATATCGCGGGAGACCTTCGGTCGGCGGTTTCGGCGGGGTCGGAGACCC
>REEF01000874.1 GCA_007695205.1 Planctomycetaceae bacterium | reverse complement strand
TGGACGTATTGGCGAGCCACCAGATCTCGGTCGGCGGCCAATCGCATGGCTGCCAGGAGATCAGTCGGAGGGGAACCGGCGACGTCCATCTGGTCGGTTGTCCCCAGGCCGCCGGGCTGCGCCAACCGGATGGCCTCGTACACCTGCCCAGCATCTTCGGCCGTCAGCCGCCCAAGCACTTGCGATACTCCCGATTCCAGAGGCTGATCGGCGGGCACACAGGCCAGGGGCGACAGCAACAGCACGCTGCCCAGGTTCGTGTTGACCGACACCCGCTGTCGAGTCGCTTGGATGGCTCGCAGCACTGTCGTACCGACGCCCTGATCGCAAGCCGCCTGCATGACAGGCCCGATCGCGGTCGCACTGACCACGAAATCGACGAAGGTCATGTCCTCGAAATCACAGCCTCGATGGACATTGCCCGGTTTGGGTGCGGTGACTTCCAACAGACAAGCCAACGTCGCGCATTGCCCCACCGACCAACGCAGGCCTTGATCCTGCTGGACATTCCCCGGATTGGCCGTCGGTTCGATCATCATCAGGTGCCTTGCTGACCATCTCGTAGCGGATGATCTGCCAGAAAGGACTCGACCAACGGGACGATCCGCTCGTGAGCGTCCTCGATGACATAATGGCCGGCGTCCTCCAAACGGTGGACGCGGGCGTCGGGAAACGATTCCAACAGACGATCCAGGCAAACGGGCGTGAAGCACCAATCACGCATGCCCCAGATCATCATGGTCGGTCGGTCGGCCAGTGCAGGCAAGCCCTGTTCGATCGCCTGCAGGGTCTGCCACGTGGGATGGCCAACGGTCTTGGGGATGTCGGCGACGAAGCGCTGAATGGCGATGCGGTTCGCCCAACTGTCGTAGGGAGCCAGCAGTCCGGCCCGCACCGGCGCCGTCATGCGGCGACGATCGGCCACAGCCATGGTCAAGGCAGCTCGAGCAAACAAATTCAAGCCACGGACCGCGAGATTTCCCAGCACGGGCGTTCGGCACAGGCGTATTCGAAAAGGGATGTACGGTGGCGGAAAGGCACCCGTGTTGAACAACACCAAGCGCGAAACTCGATCCGGGACTCGCAACGCAGCCCCCAAACCGATCGCACCACCCCAGTCATGCACCAGCAACGTGATCGATCGCAGATCCAAACGTTCGATCAACTGGACCAAGTTGTCGACATGCTGGTCCAGCCGGTAACGATACCGCTGCGGCTTGTCGCTCAGACCACAGCCGATATGGTCGGGCACGACGACGCGAAACCGGTCGCGAAATGCCACTGCCAGGTTGCGCCAGTAAAACGACCAGGTCGGATTGCCGTGCACCATCAGCAGGACCGGCCCGGCACCCTCGTCCAGGTAGTGATAGCGTACCGCATCCAGTGGCAAATGGTGCGATCGGAACGGGTACAGCGATTTCCAGTCTTCGTCCATAGTCGGCAGATTAACCGGCCAACCCCCAATTTTCAACCGGCTTGCCTCCGGCCGATGGTCGCCCCAGCGGTGTCGCGACCGGTCGACTTTTTTCGGCAGCACTCTGGAATAAAGATAAGTTGTCGATTATACAAGATGATCAGCCCAGTCATCTTGATCGGGTCGCATCCATCCCCCTCACGGAGAGCCCACGATGAACAGGCGAGCCTACCCCGTTTTCGCCACGTTGATGGTGTTGGTGGTGACCACCGGTGCGGTCTATTTGCGAAGCCTCCCGACGGGGGCGAATATGACGCAGGCGGCGAGAGCCTATCTGGCGACTTTGCCCGAGGAACAAAAGGCCATTTCGCTGATGGAATACGACACGCCGCAGCGAGTCGGCTGGCATTTCATCCCGAAGGACGAGCGCAAAGGCCTGCAGATCAGGGACATGAACCAGGCTCAGCGAAAAGCCGCCTTCGAGTTGCTGAAGACCGCGTTAAGCCAAGTGGGCTACGACAAGTCCCGGACCATCATGGAGCTGGAGAGCATCTTGCATGAACTGCAGAAGACTCGAGGCGGTGGTGCGATCCGCGATCCGCAACGCTACTACTACACCATTTTTGGGGAGCCGAATGAATCAGGACGCTGGGGGTTGAGTATCGAAGGGCACCATCTGTCCTTAAACTTCGTTGTCGAGAAAAACCAGGTCCTCGCCAGCTCGCCGACCTTCCTGGCTGCGAACCCCAGCGTGGTGAAGGACGAATTTCCCGGTATGCCCCCCAAAGGAACTCGCGTGCTGGACCAGGAAGAACTGATCGCCTTCGACCTGATCCGCTCGCTAAGTCCAGAGCAGCGTTCCGATGCGATCGTCGCGGACCGGGCGCCTCGCGAAATCCGTGCTGCGGGGGAAGCGGAACCACCCAAGTACGAGGCGACCGGCTTGGCGTATTCTCGGATGAACGAAGCCCAGCAAACCATGCTTCAACGGCTGATCCAGGTCTATGCGGGGAATCTGCCACCGGACGTTTGTGCCCAACGCTTGGCGGCTATTGAACAGGCTGGCTATGACCGCGTTTATTTCGCCTGGGCCGGTGCTGATCGCCCGGGGATCGGGCACTATTATCTGATCCAAGGCCCCACGTTCCAGATCGAGTTCGTCAACGTCCAGCCGGATTCGGCAGGCAACCCGGCCAGCCACATCCATAGTGTGTGGCGCGACCCTCGAGGCGATTTTGCGATTCCCATCGCGGCCCAGTGATCGGCCGTTGCCCGTGTTTCGAAAGCGGGCGGGCGGGTACCCGTAAGCCTCGCTGGGACATTCTCCACCCGGGCCGACCTTGGGCAAATGCGCTTGATGCCGCCGAGACACAGCAAGACGTGCAGCTTCACATTGCTCGCGCTTTCGAGAAGTTCCAATGATTCTAACGTCGACGTAGTTCGACGGCTGTTTCGTATAAGCGGACCTTTTTTTCGACGGTGCCGACACGGACCGACGAATTGACGATGCTCGTCCCCGTTCTTTTCTTGCGAACTTCGTGCATTTCGACGGTTTTGAATCCGTGTTGATTGGCGATTTCCGCGAACCAGACGTCCGTTGGAAACTCGATGCCCTGAAGGATGTTGTTGCCGATGACAACCACGGCTGTGCCGCCGCGTTTCATCATCTGTCGGGCGACTCGGCAAAACCGATCGCAGTCATTGAAGTATGTGGTCGCATAGTTCGCCCAACCAGGACCGCCATAAGCGCCTTTCTCCACGTTCTTTGTTCGGAGCAGGTCAATGGCCTCTTGCATGCCTTTGATCTGTGGTTGAAGCTCG
>REEF01000114.1 GCA_007695205.1 Planctomycetaceae bacterium | reverse complement strand
GGGGGGGGTAGGGGTTTTCGGCCGACTAACAGCCCCATGGACGGCGGCCCCCCCCAAAACGACCCCCGACCCCTTTCGTCGATTCTACCACGAGCGTCTGTCGATCATTTGGTTTGCAGGTTCAACGCAGCGGCTTTGCTGTCGGCCATCCCGACTCGTTTCGCCATGTCCAGCAAACGGCTCAATTCGCTCTTGACCTGGTCGCTATCGGTCAATCCCATCATCTTGGCGATCAACGCGGCGATCGACAGATCCTTGACATCTTCGGCGCTCAGATGGAACTGGCCCAGCAGTTGTTCGAGCCGATCGCGGAAGTAATCCGGGTTTCCGTTGAAGAAGGTGTTCTTCACATCGGTCAGGGTTTCGCTGTTATGGACCCACCGATCGACCGCTTTGCCGCTCTTGATCGAATCGACGATCTTGTCGAAGAACGTCGTTTCGCCGCCGACGATATCGATGCGGGCACTTTTGAGCGCTTCGCCGACGATCCCGGCCTGGGCTTCGGCGATTTCGCGTTGAGCGCCGATCGCGGCCAGTTCGATGTCCTTCTGTTTGTTCAAGTGCAGCTTGAATTCTTCGTGCTCCTTGCCGACGCTGTCGAACAATTTCATCGCAGCCGCCTTTTCCTCGATACCCTGAGCCTCGCTGCTGAACTTGCGGTGCATCACATTGGCTTCGGCCGTCCCGTCCTTTTCCTTGGCCTCGGCCATCGCCTCGACACCCTTGGCTTGGGCCAACGCTTTTCGTTCCAGCACGACGGCGTCCGCCGTGCCATCCTTCTCTTTCGCGGCGGCTTTGGCTATGATCACATTGGCTTCGGCCAATCCGATGGCCGCTTCATCCGCCGTCTTCGCCTCGGCCAACATCTTCGTGGCCTGCATCTGTTTCTCCGACGCCTGTCGGTCGGCTTCGGCTTCGATCACCACTTGCTCGGCTTTCAGCGACGCCGCCTGTTTGGCCGCGTCGGCCGCCTTGACCTGTTTGACCAGTTCTTCCTGAGCCGTCATTTCGGCCTGGGTGATCTGGACGCGTTTCTGGCGATCGGCGCCCGCGAATTGTTCGGTATCCTTGATCCGTTCCTGTTCTTCGACCACCGAGCGTTCGACGGCCACCCGCTCGCGGATGACCTCCTGGATATTCCGCTTTTCGACTTCGATCGCCTTGTCCTTTTCGATCTGAGCCAGCGACACGACCCGCTCGCGATCGGTGGCTTCCAGATCGCGGTCACGGATGACCCGCTCGCGCTCGACCTCGTCCGTGCGTTCCTTATTGCGAGTCGCCACGATCACCTGACGTTCCTTGTTCTGATCGGCGACCATCAATTCCTCGTCGGTACGGATACGGGCCGATTCGGCTTTCAGCCGTTCCTGCTCTTCGACCATGCGCGCTTCCGCCTCTTGCCGAGCGGTCACTTCGGCGATTTCGCGTTTCTGTTTCTGTTCCGCCTCGATCTGCTGCCGTTCCAGTTCCAGGATGGCTTCACGGGCCAGCACGTCCTGCTTCTTGATCTTCTTTTCTTTCTCGCGAGCAAGGTCGTTCGCCAGGATGTGTTCGCGGGCGGTCAAATCGACAATCTTTTTGATCCCTTCCGCATCCAGGATGTTCTGGGGGTCCAACATATTCATCGACGTCTGTTCCAGATAATCGATGGCGCAATCATCCAGGATGTAACCGTTCAGATCGGTGCCGATGACCTTCAGGATTTGTTCCTTGAATTTGTCGCGTTCCTGGTACAGTTCCACGAAATCGAAGTGCTTGCCGACCGTCTTCAGCGCCTCGGAGAACTTGGCGTCGAACAATTCCACCAACGCGGCTCGTTCAGACGCTCGTCGGCAACCCAGCGATTGGGCGACTTGCAGGATGTCCTCGCGAGTGTTGTTCACTCGCACGAAAAAGGCCACTTCGATATCGGCTCGCATGTTGTCGCGACAGATCAGCCCCTGGGATCCCTTACGATGGATCTCGATGCGTTTGACCGACAGATCCATCCGGTCGACGCGATGGATCACCGGGAACACCAAGATCCCCTTGCCCGTGACGGCTCGCAAGCCGCCCATCCCGGACCGCACCAGCGCCTCTTCCGGCCCCGCTTTGCGATAGAACTGGTTGAAAAGAAAGGCGAGCGCGACCAGGGCCGCGACGAACAGGACCGCACCGACGACCAGCGTCAAGATGGCTTCAAACATGGCTAACCCTCGATTCTCACTTTTTCGACATAGTAGATGTTTTGTTTGGGATCGTAATCGACAAGGACGGCCTGATCCTCACGGCCCAGCACCGTCGTTCCTCGTGTTCGCACATTCAGTTTCAAAGGCGCGGCCTCCGTCGCCACCTCCGCCTGACCAGATCGATCCGTGACCTCCCTGGTAACGATCCGGCACGATTGCCCGATCAGATCGGCCGCCGTATTCGGCTCTTCCGTATCAAACTTGCCTCGCAACGGCTGCGTGATGGCCTTGGTCAATACCAGCGCGATGGCCAAATTGCGAATCGACCATTGAGCCGCATAGACGCCCGTCTCGCGAAATTCGACCGGGTCGACCAGTCGATCCAGCAACATCGACACCATCCACCAGACGATCGCCAGTACGCTGGCCCAAATCGCCAGCGGAACCGTGCCGATGTTCAGGAATCGCACGACCACCACCCCCAAACCAACCGCTTCGCTCAGATCGGCCTGACCATCCATGTCCAAATCAAAACTCAGGAAATCCAAGTCCAGTCCCGAGACGATCGCCAGCATCCAGTAGGCGATGGCTAGCAGCAAAAAAATGCTGGCGGGAAGATTCGCCCCCGAAAAGCAGATTCCCAGGTAGTCCCAGACCGCTGGCATGACGATTCCTTGAAAGGCTTCTTCTTTCTGGATGTTTCACGAAATTGGCAGATAGGCTTCAGCAGCAAGGGGGGGCGGCCGTCTCGGAGATCCGGCCCCACGTGATCGGCCGTCTCGAACGCACACACCAACCGTTACTAGTATGCCACGAAAACCCGAAAACTCTTCCGTATTCGTTTCTTTCGCCAGAAAATTCCCCAAATTCCATTCATTTTCCGCGCCTGAAATGGTCTGTATGAGTATACCGGGAATAGCCAACATGGCCATTGCAGGCCAGCTGCACCGATTCGTTTGGCTTTCGTGCTCGTAATCGTGCTGGATGACAGATAAGATCGAGCGGACGAAGGTGCGTAGAGTCTTCACCTGTAGGATGCGTGCACGGTGCGCGCATCTTTGTAGGTTG
>REEF01001077.1 GCA_007695205.1 Planctomycetaceae bacterium | reverse complement strand
AGAATTCGCAACCGTCATAAACTACACGAAGACGTTGAAAGATGGTGCAAAAAAAGAATCGCCCGCATGATTCATGACGTTTCCGGGGGCGATTTCTTGCTCGCGAAGAACCACCTAGGATCATCGTGATTTGCAGCATGTTCTTCTCCTTCGAAAACGGGCACCGCTGGCCTCGGCCAGCCGATTCTCGCCACCGTGGCAACCCAGTCCATATTATAGCAGGCGAAGCCTGAAGCACTGGGTGGAGCTAGAGGGCATGATTGTTATCAACCCAACAGGGGGGACAGGCATGTCCGGAGGTATGCCACACCACACGGGGAGACAAAAGATGATTTGTTTTCTACGCGGGCGAATTCTGGTCAAGGGGGTTGGTTATCTTGGCGGTCCGAATTTTGGCAAATTCGGCTACGGGGTGGGGCGTGGCGTCCGAATTTTGGTGAATTCGGCTACGGGGTGGGGCGTGGCGTCCGAATTTTGGTGAATTTGGTTACGGGAGGCCGAACAGGCCGAACATTTCGTCTGCGGTCAGCATGCTCTTCAGGTCCAATGTGACGTCGTCGACAAACTGTTGGAAGATGTGACGCTTCTCGCGCAGAATCGCCTCGATTCGCTCTTCGATCGTGTCGGCGCACACGTAACGAAAGGCGGTGACGGGATACGATTGGCCCAGGCGGTGAGCGCGACTTTCGGCCTGGTCCTCGATGGCCGGATTCCACCAGCGGTCCATGTGGAACACGTAAGAAGCGGATTGAAGGTTCAGGCCCACGCCGCCAGCGCGTAGGGAGAGGATCATGGCCTTGTGGCGTGGGTCGGTTCGGAATGCGCGAAGTACGTCGCTACGCTGCTTGGCCGACATGGCGCCCGTGAATTTCAATGGGTGAAAGCCTCGCAAGATTCGGGCAACCATGTCCACGCCGAACAGGCCGTCCGTGAACTGTGAAAAAACAAGGGCTCGATGCCCCTCGGCTACCAGCGTTGCCAATCGAGCCGAAATGTCCTGCATCTTGGCGGATTCGCCGGTGACCGGTTCTGCGTTGCAGATCTGCTTCAGCCGTGAGATGAGTTCCAATACGTGGGTGATGGTCAGCGCAGGCCCATACTGCTGCAACCTGAGCGTGCCCTCCTGTTCGGCTCGGTCATAGGCTTCGCGTTGCCGAGTTCCGAGTTCCAGGGTGAGTTCCTCGATCCTGAGCGGCGGCAAATCGGGTAACACGTCGCCTTTCTTGCGGCGGAGCTGCAGGGTCTTGAGCGTCGGCCGGAAGTTCGTCGCGTGGCGGTGCAGAGTCCTTTCGCCCGGTTCGCCCAGCAAAAAGTCGAGCAGGGAAACGAGATCTTCTGTCGAGTTTTCCAAGGGCGTGCCGGTGAGCGCCCAACGCCGGTCGCGCGGGATCCGTTTGCACGCTTGCGAGATACCCGAATCGCGGTTCTTGATCCGTGACGCTTCGTCCAGCAACACCACGTCCCAGCGTTTACGCAGGACGGGCGAGTTGTGCAGGTCCAGCACGTCGCCTCGCAGCGTTTCATATCCCACGAGATGCACGTGCGCGGGCATCCGCCACAAACGGCCTCGTTCGGCGGGCGGCCCCGAAACGGGCACGACGGCCAGCTCCGGCGCCCACACCCGCAGCTCGGAACGCCATTGATGGACCAGCGACGCTGGGCACACGACCAGCGCGCACTGGATCCCCTCGCGAAAGCAAAGGATCCGCAGCGCGGCGGCGGCTTGCACCGTCTTGCCCAACCCCATGTCGTCGGCCAGCAGAACCTCGCGACGCGTCAGGAGCGTCTCGACCCCATCACATTGGTAGGGCGCTAACGGCGCGTGCCAGCGAAGGGGACCGTCTTCGTCGGTAAACAGCCGCGGCGGCGATTGCAGCGCGACGGCAAGACGCAGCAGCAGGTCGTCCGGCTGCCACGGCTCGGCGCTACCCGCTCTCCCTTCGCCGGATGCACTTCGCCCGCTGGTCGGGGCATCCCAGGCTTCGAACCAACCGATATCGTGACTGGTCGATGGCGAGCTCTGGATTTCGAACGACACCCGTCGCTTCGGCGCACCGACCCGCAGAGACGGTGCGACCATCCACTGGCTTGGCGTCGCCCTGGGACCGTTACGGCACGGGATCATCGGTGTGGTCTTTCGTGAAATCGGTTGGGTAGAGTTCCCTCAAGCCTCGAAGGATCCGGCGGAAGGGTTCGGACAGGAACCCACGTGCCTCCAGTTCCGGTGCCAGGGCATGGGCTCGCATCCCTTGCGTGGGCGGATCGTTTACCCAGTCCCGCTGAATCCGACCGTCCGCAGCAGGCCCAACGACAAGCATGGGAATCGAGGGGGCGATTTCCGCGCGCAGGTAATCCCTCGGGCCAAGCGTGCGTTGACACACCACCAGGTCCGGGTCACGGCGGCAGGTGTCGAACAACGAGTGCGCGATGGCGGCCACGCAGGCTCCGGTCTGCAGATCGTCCGGCCACATCCAGCCGCCGGGCGGGCCCGTGCGGTTGTGGACGAACTCCAGAGGTCGACCGCAGCGGTCCAGCAGCAGCAGGGCGCCCAGCCACACGCCACCCTGACCGGCGACTACGTCCAGATAGGCCGCGCACCCGTCCTCTGGCTTGGTCTGCGGTTTTCGATAGGGAATGGCCATACGCTCTTCCTAACGTGGGCTTCCGCCCGCAACCGAAGTAGGTTGGGTCTCCGACCCGACCCGGTCGGGACAGAGTCCCAACCTACAAAGATGCGCGCACCGTGCGCGCGTCTTACGACTGAAGACTTTAACGCGGGCTTCCGCGCTCCCCGCTGGGTCGCGGTTAAACGGAAGATGCTACGAGTCGTTATTGTCACGTTCCAGTTCGGCGTCCGAGATTTCTAGGTTGCTGAACGCAATATCTTCGCCTTCGACCTGGGGGATGTAAGAAGGGTCGTAACGCATGAAATCCCATTCGGTGATCCAGCGCCGAATCTTCCACCGAATGGATCTGTTAGCATCGGTGGCCGGAGTGGACAACAGGCGGACGGTGACACCGTAAGCCTGCTCGTAGATGGCTTTGATGCGGTAACGAACCTCCTCTTCCTGTTCGGGGGTGGGGCGTTCGAGTTTCGCGGGATCGGCTTTCAGCAACTCGATGCCAAGCCGGCCATAATGGGGCTGTCCATCGTCCGAGACGTCGAATCCGCTGGAAGCAAACTGCAATTCGTCCTGCCGGTTGCCGGTGACGTTTTCTTCCACAAAGCCGGTGGTCATCGCAAACACGGGCAGGATGCCGGCGCCGTCCGTTTTGGCGATGTCGCGCCACCAACCGATCTCCTCATAGCCACCGATCCGCTGTCGTTTCGAGAATCGTGCCATGCGTTCGAGTTCGTCGAAGAAGACGACGATTCCTTTGCAGCCGCAGACGCGGAAGAACTGAGCCAATACGCGGATTCGATCGTGAGCCAACAATGGGTTTCTTGGAGAAGCCAGGTCATAAGCCGCCGCTTGGCCGATCTCTTTCAGTTTCTGTCGGATGATCGTTTTGCCGAGCGGCTTGCCTTCGAAGTCCTCCAGGATCTGCGCCCGGAGTTCCTCATCGGCGCGGAACTCCTCGTATAAGTGCAGCAGCGCCCGAAAACGATCGTGAATGTCGGCCTTCTCCGCCCAATGCCGCAAGCCGGCCAACGCGGCGGGGTTAGCGTCCAGGTCGGTGGCGACTTCCCGAATCGCTTTGCCCGTCCTGCCGGGCGCCCGGGCGGCTTCGGCGACCGCCTTGAGTACGACATGTCCGCTGCCCAGCGGCATCTCCGGGCTGACCACATTGTAGCTGGTCACAAACTGGTCACGTTCGGCCATATCCTGGGAGTATTCCAGAAGGTGCGATTTGCCGTTGCCGAAATCGGCGGAAATGACCAGCGGTTCGGTGGCCCGGCCCGCGCCGACGGATTCCAGGGCGGCTTGAAAGTCGTCCTTGATCGTGTGTTGTGTCGTCCCCAGTTGGCTGACGGCGTGCCGGCTGGGTACGCCAGCACGCAGCGCCTCGATGGCACTGCGAGCCGTGACGGTTTCCCGAATCATATCGTACCTCCCAGATGGACCAATGCGGCGGTCGGATTGGCTCGTTGCACGTCATGAACCTCCAAGCCGATACGTGACTGCAAGGCGTCATAGGCCCAGTAGTTCCGCGGCGACGAATCGTCATAGAACCTGGGCGTGGTGAGCACAATCAGCATAAAACGCTCGAACCAGTCGATCTCGTCAATAAAGCGGCGTAATTGCGCCAGCATTTGCATGAAAGCCAGATCGCTGTAGGAAACCGACGGGTCGGCGGCGTCTTCGGCCACCAGGGCATCCAATCGTTCCCACGAGGCGCGGGCGGCGATCGCTTCCTGCAACCGCTGCAGCGTATCGGCCTGGCGCCGAGTACGCGGCAGCTTCTTGTATTCGTAGGGCCGGAAGTCCAGCGTGAGGACCAGCCCGTCATGCCCGGCGCGGGGCAGCCAGCGGCAGAAGGACACCAGCATGTGTCGAGCGTTGGCGCGGGTGATCCGCTCGAAAATGTGGATCTTCTTCAACGCTGCAGACGCTCCGGGCATGGTGCGGCCGGCGAACCAGTTCAGCAAGACCTCCTCGGTGGTCGGCGTCATCGTGTCCGGTAACAGTTGGGTTCGCACCAGAGCGCTGATGGCGGTGCGGAACTCGATGGCTAATCCCTGGTCCTTGATGTACCCGGTCACCAGTTCCCGTTGAAACTGGTTGATCAGGTCGGTTGTCGTGCGTCCGTTATCCTGGGCAATGCCGTCGATATCGTTAAGTGCTCGGCCTTGATGAACCACGACGCCGCGACTGTCCAGATACTTCCTGGCCTCCTCGGTCGTCCTTGCTCGCCAGTCCACGGACTCTGTGGCCGCGAAGAAGAATCGATCGATACGGTGCAAATCCGGTTTCTTGTCATCGGACAAGGTTTGGGCCGCGTCCAAGTGAACGTGAAAATAGCCTTCGTCCTTTGCAAGAGCATGCACACGGGCCTGAACGCTCGCCAGCGTCGCGCTGTCGCCGCTGATGAACTTGACGGTGGAACCGCCACTCTTGATATACTCCGAAAGGTATTCTCGGTGAATGGTGTCCAGCCAAGCGTCGGGTGATACGGGGGTGGGCATGTCGTCTCCCTTCGTTGTGCGGCGGAGCGGACTACTTGCGGAATGTGATACCGTAGTAGCGGATCGTCTGCCCGTCCTCGGCGATGACGGAAAGAATGTCTCTTGCTTTCGGGTGCCCTGACGGACCTTGGATGTCAAATCGGTTGCCAGCCTTGGTGGTCCGGATTCCCGAACACTGCAAAGCGTAGATCTGTTGAGCGAACGCGGGTAAAGGGTTTTCTTTCTTGTATCCCGGCGTGTCGCACCATCGGTCGTACACCTCGCGGAACTTGACGAATAACACTTCAGGTCGAGTCGAACGAAGACACGTGCGATACAGGGCTTCCAGAAAATCCTGGGACTTGGCCGCCGCGGTGCGGTCGCGGAGCCGTTTCAGTTCGGCAGCGACAAGCTGCGGGTGAATGTTGGGCCAGTTCGTCTTGCCGATTTGCAGCGAGTTGCGAGCTGGCTGGGCGCGTACGATCACCGGAGACGAGATCAGGAGGTCGTCGTCTTCCATCGTGCGTAAATCGTGACGAGCAGCAGCCACGGATCGTAGCTCCTTGCGCCACTGGGCACCTTCCAGGTAGGCCCGAACATCGAAGTCCCAGGCTGCAGACGCCTCGCTGGTAGGTTCCACCAATCCAGCCGCCAGCTCCTCCGCCAGCGTAGCGTTTTTTTGCAGATTGACCACGTGCCCGGTCTGGCACGCCTTTTTCCAGGCCGTCAGCGCTGAGGTAAACTTTTTGGCCGACTTGATGAGCACCTCCACGTGCTCCTGTTGTTGCTGAAGTGCCTCTTCCAGCGTCATGTGAATTACCTCCAAACGGTGGGTTCGAACGAGTGCTGATTGAGTTGATGATGGTAATCCTCCTTGATGGATGATGCAACCATCGTACCGGGCTAAGATGAGCGGTTTCTCCTCTACACGCCCCTAACTGGATAAAGACGTGGCCCAAAGAGGTTGATTTGTAGGTCGTATCGTTCGCTTACGATTCGCGAGACCGCAGACGCTGCTGCAAATCCGCCAGCATGGCGGAAAGATCGCTGATCGGTAGTTCGCGGAGGTTTGATGCCCAGCAACATTGGATTCTTACCTCCGTTCAGGTTGACCGTTCACTCTCAATCGTCGGGTTCCAGCGTTCGGAAGTAGATCTCCTTGAACTGGACCATCATCGGCGGGCCGGTGTGGACTTGCAAAGCCAAGACGCCTCGTTTCAGCCGCCGTGGATCCTGGTCATCGACTTCGCACATCGTCACGTCGTTGATCTTGATCGTGATCCGCCCACCTCGGGCGACGACGGTGTAGTCGTTCCACTGGTTCACGTTGATGGCTGCGAGCAGTTCGTTCGGATCCCCGACCGATCCGACCACTCGCCGAGTACCGTCGGGGTCGATCACGACGCGCTGGCCGCGTTCGGCCAGCACGCCGCGCATCAGGTACTCCATCAACACGCCGGTCCAGCGTCCCGATTGGTCGAAGTCGGCCTGCATGCCCACGACCGGATCGCGGAGTTGCCGGCCCGCAGCTCGCTCCTTGGCGCGGAAATAGATGCCCGAGTTGCCGCCTTGCAGACGGAATTTCAAACGCAGTTCGAAGTCTTCCACCTCGTCCTTCCAAACCAGGAATTTGTTTTCGGTCAGCTTCGTCTCAGCGGTCGTTACGCCGGTGATCGCCCCGTCGCGGACGGACCACAGCTCCGAGTCGCCGCGCCAGCCGTCCAGCGTTTCGCCGTCGAACAGCGAGACGAATCCGTCGGGTGGTTGCCCAGCGCCAAGCTGCGCCGTGTCGGCATTTTCCATCTGCCGGACGGCCGAACGCGGCTCGATCGGCGCGTCGAGGTCGCCGCAGGCGAACTGGATCGCGTCCAGATAGAACTGCAGGATCGTCGGGTTCCAATACAACTCGGCCCGATGTCCAAAACCCGTATAGAACACGCGGCCCTTGCCATGCGGCTTGACCCATGCCTGAGCAAATTCCTCTTCGGGAAAGTTGATCCACTTCACGTCCATGTTGGTGCGTGCTTTGTCCAGCGACAGGAGCACGCGCAGCTTGGTCAGATCCTGTGGCTTGCGGCGGTCGCGTGGATCGCTGAACTCATAGATTTCGTCGGCCAAACGGAAATCCTTGCCGTCGAAGGCAGCCACCAGCGGATGATCCGGCTCATCGACTCGGATGCCGACCTCTTCGTTCCACGGGTGGCCGACGAACCGGCCGCCCAGCAACTCCAGGAACTCGGGCCAGTGCTGATTCGCGCCGGTGGCGAAATGGAACGCCATGATCCCGCCGCCATCTGCGACCCAACTCAGCAGGCTGTCACGCAACACGTGCTCGACCGCTTCCTTATCGGCCCCATGCTTGCGGAACTCGGGTCGTTCCATGTCGGCATCCGAAGGCGTAATCCACGGTCCGGCCGTGTTGTTCAGCACGAGGGCATCGAACTGTTGGATGTTTTCGGGCAGAAACATCGCCAGTTCGGCGCTGACCACCGGATTGTACGCGCCGCTCTTTTCGCCCAACGCCCGCATCGCATAGCTGCCGTAGGGTATGCAGTAGCCCTTGTGCGGATCCTTCGGATACAGGTGGTCCGGAGTATTGAAGACCAGCACGGTCCGTTCGGTCCTGGGCATCACTCGCGCCTGTGCCGGGACAGCCTCCCAGATCTGCTTCTGGCGATGCGCCGCAATCTCTTCGACTTGCGCCATCGCAGCGTAGGGTACCAGGACCAGCGCGGTCAACAGGACGATCCGCCTTGATTTCAGATTGATCATCGTGGGATCTCCTTCAGATCAGAGGTGTGTTCTCAAAGCATCCAGCCGTCGCGGTAGGGAGGGCGGAGTTCCGCGTCGGCTTCGGCGTGATTGATAATGCGGCAGGCGACCGGATCAAACTGGAGTGTCTGTTCGGGGAACCGTGTCGCTACGTTGGCCAACAGGGACCATTCGGTCAGTGGACCACTGTTCTTGTTGAAGCAACCCTCCGGCACGGGTCCGCCGTTGATGTGCTGGGCCCAGCCGCGCAAGAACTTTCCGGCCAGCGGACGAGGCAGCAGTTCGGGCGGACGGCCGATTCGTCCGAACTTGTCCGAAGGCAGCATATCGACGGTGCTGCAGCCGTGTCCGAACGTGCGCATCACCCCCTGGGTGCCGACCCACAGGTTCCCCGTCCAAGTCTTCCACCGATCATCGTCGGCTCGGCCCCACTCGGGATGCTGTTGGAACAGCTCGCTGATCACCTCTTGAAAACGCTCCATGCCCCCTGCACCAGCATACCAGCTCAGACGGATCGGCGGCATGTCCATCCGCGCCGGGATGTCCCAATGTACCACGCTCCATCGGGGAAACGTGGCCTCAGGAACCTCCGACACCTCGGCGGTCACCTGGATGGTTTTCTGACCCGCGATCGGCGTCTTCTTATCGACCGGCCAGAGGGTATCGAGCTTCATCGCTTTGAAGATCGTCGCCCAGTGGTGCGCGCCCCACATGCCCGGATGGCCGTTAGCAAAATCTCGCCATCTTCCCCACTGCATCCACTCGGGATGGTAGGGTCGATAGGCCGCCGGACCCAACCACAGATCCCAGTTCAGTTGCGCCGGAACATCGTGCGTGCCGCTGGGCAAAGGGCGTGGGCCGGATCCGCCGCCGCCCCACATGTGAATAGCCTGGATTGATCCCAGCGTGCCCGCCCAGATGTGCTCGACCACGTTCGTGTTGTATCCGGCTTGGTTGCCCATCTGCGTGGAACGCTGGGTTTCGACCGTCAGTTCGGCCAAAGCGCGGGCTTCGTGCACCGTGCGAGTCAGCCCTTTCTCGCAGAACACGTGCAATCCGGCCCGCAGAGCGTAAGCCGAGGGCGCTGCGTGAGTGTGGTCGGGCGTCGCGACGACCACCGCGTCCAATTGGGACGCCCTTTGGTCGATCATCTCGCGAAAGTCCTCGTATTGCGGCAGGTCAGGAAAAGCCTCGAAACCCTTCGCCGCCCGTTGTCGGTTCACGTCGCACAGCGCGGCGATGCGGCCGCCTATCTGCTGGCGCACTGACGACCATCCTTCGTCGGGCAGGAAGTCTCCGCCCCTGCCGCCGGCGCCTACGAGGGCCACCTGCAACTGCTCGTTGACCGCGTAACCGCGTGCCGAACGGCTGTCCTTCAGAACCACCCATCCCAGACCGCTGGCTGCCGTACGCCGCAAAAAGGCGCGGCGATCGCTTTGCGTCTGCATCGTGTTCTCCTTCTTTGGTTTGTGGGCTGCTAGGCTCTGTCAGAAAAGAGGGTCAGACGCCTTTTCTGACAGACCCTAGCCTTCTTCGATCACTTGGATGTTCATCAGACGACCCAAGTGGCGGATGCTGCTGGAGTGATCTCCGTAGTAGACCACGCGGTGCAGCAGGGTCATCGCGTCCTCGGTGTGATCGAGCACTCCGCCGCCCCAGTTCAGCACCATCTGTTCGGCATCTTTGACTTGGCTGCAGAGTTGCGTGCGGCAGGCGCGAATCGATTTTTCGGGCACTTCGATGATCTTGCCGGTCGAGATCAGTAGATGTTCCAGATTGACCAACTTGGCCCGGGTGATCTCCTGCCCGATGCGGTACAAGACTTCGGGGACGGCACCGTCATTGCCGATCTCGGAATGACCGCGGAGCAGATACGGTGCTGGCTGTCCATCGGTACCGTCCATCTTCAGCGCTCCGGTACAGTGGGCAGTCCAGCAGGCGTTCTTGGCCGTATCGAAGTAGTTATTGCCCTGGAAACCGGGCAAGTCGAAGGCGTACTGGAACATCAACATGGTCCACAGCGAGTCCATATCGCCTTCGCAGACGGCCGGGATGCCACGGTCGCGCAACCGGGTGAATCCCAGGCAGGGAAACCCTCGCTTCAACCAGCCCATGCATCCGCCGACGGCGATGGCCTGTGCTCGTTCCTCGTCGATGATCTGATCCATCGCCAAGCTCGCCCGTGCGGCCCGGAGCACATCGTCCTGGGTCGGCTCGACCACTTGTCGAGCTTCCTCGATCCACCGTTGCGCCTCGGCTTCGGCCGCTGCGTCGTCCACGGCTTCGAACCGCTCGTCGAATCGTTCCGGGGGCAGCGCGATCACATCGACACCCAGCTTCTCCTTCACCAGATCCGGATCGCACGCCGCCGTGGTGCCTCGGGCGGGCAGCACCAGCAACACGCGCGATTGCCGCAACATCGGGCCCACTCGCAGCAACCGTGCCGCACGCTCCAGTTCCTGGTCGTCGCTGCTGGGCATCAACGTCACCGGGGCTCCTCGACGCTGCCAACGAAACGGATACATCCAATCGTGGCCCGTGCCGGGGCTGGCGAAAACAACCGTCGGTCGCTGTTGTTCCATGACCAGCTTCATCACGTTTTGCAGAGCCCACATCCCGACGTTGATGGCCAACACGGGCGCGTCGGGGCCAGCCTGTTCCAGCAACGGAGCGGCCTCGGCGGCGTTGTCAGCATGGCCGATAACAAACTCGATATTGCCCAGCTTCTCTTCGATTTGCGCCAACTTCTGATGGAGGACCGGGACGTCCCCTTCGCAAAGCGACCAGTGCCGGCCCGTCATCGGCTGGCCCGTCAGGATCGCACAGATGCGCACCTTCGGCATCGGCTCGGTAGGACGATCTGCTTCGCTGGATCCAGCTCGCAGGTATTTCGCTGCAAACAAGCCAGCTCCCAACGCACCCGCACTGCTGCCGAGAAACTGTCGGCGTGTACAACCGTCACACATGACAAATTCCCTCCCAAACCTGAAGACACCGAACAAAACCCTCTACGTATCCACAATCTTCGCCCTCCCGCGATCGCTTCTCAAGCCCCTAAAGCTGAAATCTATTTTCTAATTGGTGCCACCCACCTATTGACGACGCTCTGGAGCTTCAGTAGAATACATCCATTGCACCATTCGAAGTTAAGGAGAAAGCCATGTCGCGACCGCTGAGATCCGAGACCTTTGATCCTAACGAAGTAGCTATTGTCCACTGTGTCCAAAGATGTGTCCGAAGGGCTTATTTGGCGGGTTTCGACGCAGTGACCGGGAAGAGCTTCGAGCACCGCCGGGAATGGATCCGCCGCCGCTTGGAGTTGCTGGCCAGCGTCTTCGGGATCGACGTTTTGACCTACGCGATCCTTTCGAATCACCTACACGTTGTGACTCGTACGCGGCCGGACGTGGTAGCTCAGTGGTCTGATCAGGAGGTGGCGCGGCGGTGGCTGAGTGTCTTTCCCGGGAAGCGGCTGGAGGAGCAACTGGCTGAACCGACCACGGCCGATGTGGAAACGCTGGCTGGCAACGCCGAGCGAATGGCGAAGATCCGCACTCGGATGAGCGACCTGTCGTGGTTCATGCGAGCCCTGTCCGAGCCGATTGCCCGGCTGGCCAATAAACAAGACGAATGCACGGGGCGCTTTTGGGAGGGGAGGTTCAAAGCGCAGCGGATCACCGACGAGGCGGGCTTGCTCGCGTGCAGCATGTACGTCGACTTGAACCCGATCCGAGCGGCTATGGCGGAGACCCCCGAGGAGGCTCAACACACTTCGGCCTACGACCGGTTGGCTGCCCAGCGAGGGGAGACGATGCTCTCGGCGGCCGCTGATCGAGCCACGTTGACGCCCGAAGAGACCGGTGAGGAGCTAAAGAACAAGTCGGTCGAGCAGCTCCGGCAGAAGCGGCAGAAGCGGCGAGCGGCTCCAGGCCGGCCGGTAGCTCGTGATGCCTGGTTGGCTCCGTTGACATTGGACCGCCAGACGCTGGCCAGTGAGGTCCAGGCGAGCAGTGGTGGATTGCGAGCCAGCGACAAGGGGTTTCTTGAGATGTCACTGGAGGATTACCTGCAGCTATTGGACTGGACGGGTCGTCAAGGGCGTGGTGGCGGAGGCGGTGGTACGATTCCCGAGCGGGTGGCCGGGATCCTGCAGCGGATCGGTGTCGAGTCATCGATGTGGTGCGATTTGGTCTGGAACTTCAAACGCTACTTTGGCCGCAGCGCGGGTCGCCCGGATAGCCTGAGCCGTGATGCCGAGCGCACCGGCAAACGTTGGACGCGAGGCCAGGTTTCAGCCGCCCACTGTTTCTGCTCCGGCTAGCCACCGATCACACCGCTTAGCCATTCAAGAAATCTTCTGCAGCGGCCATCTACCGATCGGCTGGCGTTGGCGTGTGCGCCCGCACGACGCTCGTCGCACTCTCAGCGTACCAAACGCCGAATTCCGATCTAGATGCCCGGCACTTCTGCTGCAGGCATCACGCAGCAGCCTTGAGCACGAGCATCGCTCGCTTCTTTAATAGGTGGGTGGCACCAATTGCGATGGCGGCTTGACGCCGCTTTCGTTGGACAGGTAGAAACCAAGGTGAATGGTTCAAGGCAAAGTGCGGCCAAGCCAGCGGACTTTTAGGCGACACACGCTCGAAGCGGGCCGATGGATAAGGAACTTCAGACACAAAGGCGACCCCATGAGAGGACACTTATCGGCAGCGATCATCGCTTTGACGGCTATGGTGGCCTTGGCAGATGGTGCGCAGACACAGCAACCGGCCAACCGGCCGAACGTGATTCACATCATGGTCGATGACCTGGGCTGGCGCGATCTGTCGGTCTATGGCAGCGAGACTTTCCAGACGCCGCACATCGACGCGCTTGCCGCGCGCGGCATGCGGTTTTCCAACGCCTATTCGGCCAGTCCGCTGTGCTCGCCCACGCGCGCATCGGTCATCACCGGTCAAACTTGCGGACGACTCAACTTTACCTCGCCGACCGGGCATTTGCCGAAGGTGGTGCTCGATCCGCAAGAGTCGGACTCGGGGCCGCCTGGCATGCCGATGACGATCCCGCAGACCGCTTCGCGGGTTCCGATGGAGATGACGACGATCGGCCAGATCTTCCAACAGGCCGGGTATCACACCGCTTTCATGGGCAAATGGCACCTGGGGCACGACCCGTTTATTCCCGAAAACTACGGCTTCGATTTCGTCGTCGGCGGACGCGGGACCCCGGGCCCGCCAGCTCCGGGATTCTTCGGACCCTGGCCGGAAGCGGCGAATTTCCCGGAAGTCGAGGGCAGTCCGAACGCCGATGATGTGATGGGCGACGAAGCGGTGAAATGGATCGCCGACAAGGCGGGCGAGCCGTTCTTTCTGGCGCTGTGGTTGTACAACGTGCATGCTCCGTTTCAGGGCAAGCCGGACGACATCGAGGCGTACCGTCCGTTCGCCGAATCGGCCTGGTATCAGCGGTCGGCGATCATGGCGTCGATGGTCAAGACGCTGGACGACAACGTCGGCAAAGTGATGGCCGAACTGGAGCGTCAGGAGCTGCTGGAAGACACGCTCGTGATCTTCACCTCGGATAACGGCGGGAATATGTACGACCGGCCGGAGGGCGAGAACCCGACCGATAATCATCCGCTACGGGCCGGCAAGGGAAACAACTATGAGGGCGGTATCCGCGTTCCCTACAT
Source organism: Planctomycetaceae bacterium (assembly GCA_007695205.1). Lineage (GTDB taxonomy): Bacteria > Planctomycetota > Planctomycetia > Pirellulales > Pirellulaceae > SKKK01. The sequence continues at coordinate 3,001 of REEF01001077.1, read as the reverse complement.
TGTCTCCTGGCCGCCAGTCGTGCCGTTTGATTCCGTCAGCGACGTGGTCATCATCAGCTACGACTTCTATCCCACCGTGCTCGACATTCTGGAACTACCGCCGCCGGAGGGACACCCGCTGGACGGCGTCAGCCTGTTGCCGGCGCTGCGAGGCGAACCGATGGAACGAGAACCCGTTTACATGGTGTTTCCGCATACGGTGCTGGCGACCGGCAACTATGCCAATGTCGCGATGCGCGACGGCCTGTGGAAGCTGATGCGGTTCTTCCACAGCGGCCCGAACCAGCAGGATGAATACGAGCTGTACGATCTGAGTGCCGATCCGGGCGAAACCCGCAATCTGGCAGCGTTTCATCCGGAAGTGACCCAACGGATGAGCGATCAGATGGCGCGGCATCTGGAACAGACCGGAACGTTGTTGCCCCGCCGCAATCCGCGTTACAATCCGGAGCACATGCAAGGGGGCTTTCAGATGGTCAACGGCGGAATCATTGCCGGCGGCGGCAAGAACACCGTAGCGATCACGTCGAAGGGTCCGAGCGTCACCTTGCGCTACCACGTTCCGGCCGACGCGGTGCCGAGCGACGTGTTGGAGTTCAGCTTCATGAGCAACTGCGCCGTCAGCCTCACAGCGGGCCTCGGATTGACGCCCGTGTTTGCCAAGCCGGTGGTGGTGCGCCCCGACTTGGAAAACCGCCGCCTGCGCATCCCGTTAGGTGCCGAGGTCTCCGCGGGCGTGATCACCGTGGTGATCGACCTTGCGCAGCCGGGCCGCATGCATCTGCAGGATGCCGCACTTCGCCGGGCGGACGATGCCCAGGTTCGGGGCGCGAACCAAGTGGACGGCTGGCGGGTGGGACGGGAAACGGTCGGCCTGCGATTGGCCGAAGGGCAGTTGGTCGTCCATTCTACGGCGGCGGATCCCTGGATCGAAATCGATCTGCCCGAACCGCTCACCGAAGGCGGGCCGTTCACCCTGCGGTTTGAAATCCTTACCGACGGCCCGGGGGATTTGCGTCTGTATGACCGCACGCACGCGGGTCGCGGTTTCACACCGCAGGCCAAGGTGGATGTCACCCTGCCAGCGGCCGAGCGTTGGGTGGAGGTCAGCGGCCGTCTCCTTTCCGGTTCGCCACTGCACGCACTCCGCATCAATCCGCCCAACCGCCCCGGCCACTCGCGGCTGCGCAACATTCGGGTGGAAGACGCGGATGGGAAGGTCGTGAAACAATGGTTCTAAGAACCCGCAAGACCTGCATCGGAGCGATTGCCATCGCTGCCCTCGGTTCGCTGGCGTTCGCCGCGGGCGATGGGCGGGCCGATGAGAAACCCGTCAACGTCGTGTTCATTCTGGCCGATGATCTGGGTTGGACAGACTTGGGCTGTTACGGCAGCACCTTTCATAAGACGCCGCACCTCGATGCGCTCGCACAGCGCGGCATGCTTTTCAACCAGGCGTACGTTCCCAATCCGCTGTGTGCTCCGGCGCGGTCAAGCATCATGACGGGCCTGAATCCAGCCCGTACCGGGATGACGTACCCGGACATCGGCCACCAAACCATCACTCTGGAGAAAGGTCTGCGAAAACAGGCCGGGCCCAACGAGCCGTTCTTGCTGGCGGAACCGGTTACCTGTTTGAGTCCGGACTATTTCACGCTGGGACAGGCCTTCAAGCAAGCGGGTTACGTCACCGGCCACTTTGGCAAGTGGCATCTTGGGCGACCGCCCTTTAGTCCGCTGGAGCACGGGTTCGACGTGGACATCCCCCACACGAACGCACCCGGCCCGCTCCTGCACGGGTTCTTCCATCCGTTCCCCATCTGGCCCAAGCACGGCGAACCGGGCGATCATCTGGAAGATCTGCTGGCGGACGAGGCGGTGGGGTTCCTGCACGAGAACCGCGACCGCCCGTTCTTTCTGAACTACTGGGCCTTTCAAGTGCATTCTCCTTGGCAGGCGAAACAGCAGCAGATTGCCGAGTATCAAGCCCAGGCCGATCCAAACGCCTTGCAGCGCAATCCGGTCTATGCCGGCATGGTCCAGTCGCTGGATGACGCCGTCGGCAAACTCGTCGCCGCGTTGGAAGAGACCGGCGTGATCGACCGCACGGTGATCGTTTTTCTGTCCGACAACGGCCCGTTCGTCGCTCCGCATCCGCCGCCGGTGATGGATCCCGCTTTCGCCCACATCCCGCCGACCAGTGTGCTACCCTTGCGCGCCGGGAAGCAAACCGTTTATGAAGGCGGCATTCGCATACCCCAGATCATTGTTTGGCCTGGCGTCACGCCTGCGGGATCGGTGTCCCACGCGCTGACCTGCAGCACCGACTTCTTCCCCACCTTGATCGACTTGTTGGGTTGGGATTTCTACCAAGCGTCGGACTTCGACGGCGTCAGCCTGCGTCCGGTGCTGGAAGGGACCGGCCAGGCACGCGACGAGATCCTCTGTCACTTCCCGCATCGTCAGGACACGCGTCCGTACGAAGGCATGGTCGCCCCGCACGCGGGCGGACCGGCGGCCAGTCTGCGCAAAGGCGACTGGAAGATCATCCGCTTCTTTGCCGAACACCAGGACGGTTCGGATCGCTTCGAACTGTATCATCTGGGCGAAGACCTCGGCGAGCGGCGCGACCTTTCCGGCGTGCAACCCGAACGCCTGACGCAACTCCGCACGTTGCTGGACCAGCGTCTGACGGAAATGCAGGCCGTCATCCCGAAACGCAATCCCGCATTCCGCGCAACCAAGCCGTGAACCGCGGCACGGCGCGCTGCACAGCTATCGACAGGTTTGATGTCATTTCAACTCGAAACGGGAAGGGGGTCGGGAGTCGTTTTCGGGCAAGCCGGTTTCCGTGTGGTGGTTTGTCGCCCGAAAACGGCTCCCGGACCCCGTTTGGTTGCGGTCCGGCCGCGCTACGGGTCGCCTTCCATCAGAGCTGCCATGGGGATGATGGCCAGTTCCGCGCTGTTGTTGTTCCACAGTTCGCGGCCTTCGCCTGTTC
>REEF01000115.1 GCA_007695205.1 Planctomycetaceae bacterium | reverse complement strand
GGGTGCCGGGGGGGGGGGGGGGTGTCGTTTGCGCCCACCCCCAACCCATATGCAAACCCGCTCCCCCAAAACCCACCCCCGACCCCTTCCGCCGATTCCACCAAGAAACTCCTGGCCGGGTGCTTACCTGACCCGGTACCGGGCCACGAGGAGATTGCCGAAAGATGTTGAGAGAAACTCATCGCATCCGGGCTTCTGGCACGTGGAGTCGTCCGATGGTGTGGCACTCAGCAGAGTTCAAGAACCGTCTGAAGGCGGTACTACAATCGCACTCATGAACAGGCATTTATCATCCAGGCCGATCGCTTATTGGATCTGCACGGTCATCCGTCGAAGCCTGACGGAGGTCGTCGATGCATCGGGCGTCAACCCCTGCTTCAACCATAAGTATCGGCCGGTGACCGGCGTCGCTTCGTCGGGAACGTGGAGCATATCGCCATTGGTTGCCGCTATCCAAGATGCAGGGAACGTCGCTACGTCCTCGCTCAACCCAAAGGAAACCGCCACCTGATATGGCGTCTCTTCCTCGTCGTTAGGTACTTCCCAGGAAACGGTGACATCGCCGGCCTGGATTCCCTGGCCCAGCTCAAGCGGCTGAGCGATCCGAAACCCCGGTTCGGCTTGTGTCTCCCATACGGCACCAACGATGGTTCCGTGGTTCTCCGATGCGGAGCAGTCCAAAGCCGTTTCGCCCTGGCCCTCGTCCAGTCGCCAGTAGCCGACCAGTCCCGGTTGCTGGGCTTCCAGTCGGCGATGCTGGTCGCGTTGGATTTCGGCCTGGCTGCGAGCGACCTTCCAGATCCGATGTTCCCGCGTCGATCCGTCCAGCCATCGCTGCTGCTGAAAGCCGCGTCCGATCGCAAACGGACTGGAGCCGTCGCCCGAGAAGTCCACTTCATCCCGCGTATCCTGCAGTTGGCCATCGACGTAGGTTCGAACCTGTCCTTCATCGAACACGATCGCGATGTGGTACCACGTATCGGGGGCTTCCAGTGTTGTCGAGGTCCAGTAGGCGTCTCCGATCGCTGTGCGGAATTGGCCGTTATCGCCGGCCAATTGCGTATAGAACCGAGGCGCGGTCCCCCGATTCCCCGACGATCCGGTGGCATCTTGAAAAACTCGATATCGCTTCCAGAACTCCCAGGTGAATTGCTGTCCCAACGTCGTTTGGTTCGGCACGAACTGGGTCTGAACATGGTCGCCATCGCCGCCGAATCGTAGCGTCGGTCGGGCGACGGGAGCCAAGCCATCCTGTTCGGCCGCGACGTTGATCAACAGACCATCCGCCCAATCGGCTTGGGTGACCGTTTCGACCACGGCGTTCTCGCGGCTGAGTGAACCGGAGCGGATCGCTGGGAATGGCTGCTGGTCGCAGATCTGCCAGCCGTCTACGATCGATGCCTTCAACTCGGCCGTTGCTTTCGCATACTGTTCACTCGAGGTGCCCGGGGTGTCGAGCAACTCGATCAGCCGCCCACGCTGTTGCCGTACCCGGTTTTGGTACAGTTGGCCGAACCCAACAAAAGGTATATCCAGGATCTCCTTCGATTCGGAAACAGCACGCTCGGCAAATTCGGCTTGCTGCAACGTATCCAGCAGACTCGTGACGTGACGCGTCTCGGAGCGGATCTGAGCGAGATCCGCCTCGGGGTCGGACTGGCTTTTCGACAATTGGTGGACCTGTTGATCCAGTCGTTCGTGTAACCAGGTCGCGATCTCGAGTGGTGATCGCTTGACGATCTGTTGAACCGATTCGTGCAGCCCATCGATTTCCGAGGCCACGTCCAGGGCTTCGCGATAGTCGTTGATGGCATCGTACAACGCGTCGACATCTGCCAGGACTTGATGGACGCTGGCTTCCTTGTCCGCAAGGATCTGTTCCAAGCCCGCTTTGCGTCCCGGGATTCGCTGGCGGTACCTGTCGCTCAGCGGCGTATCGTCCGCCGGTTGCTGCAGCGATTGATCCGCAGCGGCGAGAGCGGCAGTGCCTGTGATCAGATCGTGGAAGGCCAGCATGAACGAGCGACCGACGTCCAACGAACGTTTCACGTTCTCTCCGCCCGCCAGTTCCGGGGTGTAAGCGAAAGGAACGTTCAACCCCTCACTGCTCATGGCCCAGTTTCGAATCATCCCCGGATGACCTTCACTACGACGCGGCTTGATCTCCGATTCTCGCGCCGTCATCGCCTGGGAGTAGGCGCTGGTCATCAGTTCCGGACCGGTAAAGAAAAAGGTGGCGCCCGCCGAGTGGAAATCCAGTAGGTAATGGACCGTTCCCGCCGTATCGGCCCGCATCGCCCCGGTGACGATATCGATGGTCGAGAACCGTCCCGTCGTGTTCCACACTCGATTGTGATCGGTGACCTTCTCGGCCTGCATTTCCGGATTCGAGCGGCCGGAAAGCGCGTAGCGTCCGTCCGGATTGACCATCGGATAGACGAAAAACGTACACCAACGACGCAATTGTTCAGCGTGAGGATCCTCGCTGACCAAGAAATCCAAAGCACCTTGCAACGCCCAACTACCGGTCTGTTCGCGAGGATGGTTGCCGCCCACCAGCACGATGCTCACCTTGGCGCCGTCCGCTTCCCGGTCCGTGATCTGGAAACCGTACACATCATGTTCGGGAACCTCCGGATCCTGAGCCCATCCAGGCGACCTGCCGATGACCATCCGCTGGTCGGCGCTGCGGGTCGGCACCACATCGGGATGTTCCGCCAGTCGCTCGACATGGTAACGGACCATGTCCATCGTATAGATCGGAGCTCGATCCGTCTCGGAAAGCACGAAGAAACGGACGTGCGTGGACGCCTCGTTTCCCTGGTCGTCGACGACGGTCACCCGTAGCGAGTGCAAGCCTTGCTCGGTGATCTGGCTTCCGTCATACGGTTGTCCATCCAGCTCTTGTGCGGCAACCGTATACCCTTCGGACACCACGATCTCGGGGGTGACCGGCTGGAAGTAGCTCACCCCGGGCTCGATGCCTTCGATCCGAACTGGCGCGGCATCTTGAGCATCGGCGCTCGGTAAGCTGGAAAATAGCAACAGGGCAAGCAAAAACCCTGCCAACATGGCAACCGGAACTCGAAGCATTCTCTTTTCTCCACGGCAGGTTCGGTGATCTCGCAGCATTGGCCAGAATAGGCGGCCCGCCATCAGGCGTCAAGTAAGCACCGTGCGAGAGCGCAACGGGGTCGGGAGTCGTTTTCGGGCAACGATTTAGTAGGTCCCGCGCGCCG
>REEF01000116.1 GCA_007695205.1 Planctomycetaceae bacterium | reverse complement strand
TCATCGTCAAGGTAGTCGAAGGTCTTGACACTCGCCGGCCCTTCCATGTTGGACTGGCCCGCGAGAATGAAGACTTTGAGTTGCTTCGATTGCGCGCCAGCGGTGAACGGCAGCAACGCAACGAGTGCGAGAATGGTGAGGATGCGAGTGATGGCTTTCATGGTTTCTCGATGATGAATGCGGGTCGGGACAGCACAGCGTTGGCGCGTTCGCGCTTCAGCAGGGCGGTGGCTTGGTCGAAGCCCGCGTCATCCGGCGTGAACGTGACGAGCCTCCAGCGTTGGCCGATCGTCTTCTCACAACGCGCAACCCCGACCCCGGCCTGTTCCAGCACCAGAACCCAGTCCTGCGGCGAGGGCACATGGGGCGCCTTCCATGTGCCGTTGGTGGCGGTCACGATGGCCAGGTAGGCATGGCTGGAAATTCCGGTGTGGCCGACAGCGCCACTGGGCACGCAACTCCAGAACATGTGCCGCTGGATGTCCTGGAAGTTGGTTGGCATGTACCGTTCGTCGCAGGCATCGCTGTCGTACCTTTTTGCCGAGGTGCACGAGATCTCAAGCACGCTCCATTGTTCCGCCCCACGGATTACCGAGAGCGGCGCGTGTAACAGGATTCCCAGGAAAACAATGAACTTGAAGGAAAAACGATTCGTTACCATAGACCAGAGCGTAGCCGGGAGCGGCCGGTCAAGCAAGCTCCCGGAAGACGTGTCAGGAACCTCTTCTTGACTGGCTCCGAGCGGAAACGGCGAAAACCCAGGAAAATCAGAGGTCGCGAAGGTGCCTGTCCCAATTTTTTCACAGCCTCATCGTGCCGCTCGCCCATCGCAACCCGGATATTTGGATTGGACAACGCACTGGTGGAGTTTCGTGGTTTCTGATTTGAATCTATCTGTCTCTTCAAAACCGGCATGTGCTTCGCAAAGTTCCGTGCGGATTTGAGTATTTCTACTCATAGCCGGCGGCCCGGCAACATGCGTAAACTGTACGTTCAATGCGGAATTTCTCGCTTGTTTCCCTTGGAGAGACCTAATGACAACCACCCGAAGACAGTTTGTTCAGTCCCTTCCCGCCTTTGCCGTCGCCGGTCATATGCTGCTGGATTCCAGTCCTGCCCAAGCGGCCTCGGCCGCGCCGCCCGAGGGCCACTTCCACCCCCAGGGCAAGGCTCCCTCGGAATTTACCAAGGAGGTGCTCCGCAGGGCCAAGGCAACGCTGCCGTTCGGCGACAAGCGAGATTTCGAGGAGCAGCAAAAGGGCTTTATCGCCCCGATGAAGGATCTGATAATTAAAGACGACGACGGTGGTGTCGTCTGGGACATGGAGCAGTTCCAGTTCATCGATCAGCAGGACGAGTTCGATTCCGTCCATCCGTCGATGCACCGCATCGCCCGGCTGAACATGAATTACGGGCTTTATGAAGTGATCCCGGGCATCTACCAGGTGCGTGGATTCGATTTGGCCCAGACCACGTTCGTGCGGGGCAAGAAGGGCTGGATCATCTTCGATTGCCTCGTCACCGCCGAAGCGATGCGGGCTGCATGGGAACTTTTCCAGGAGCATGTCGGGGAAGGTCTGCCCGTTACGGCGGTGGTCTATTCCCACTCGCATGGCGATCATTGGGGCGGCGTCCGCGGCGTGGTGGACGAAGCCGATGTGCGCGCGGGAAAGGTCCAGATTCTGGCGCCTCGCGACTTCATGGACTTCACGATCTCCGAGAATGTGTATGCCGGCAACGCGATGAACCGCCGACTGTTTTACCAGTACGGCGTACTGCTGCCGGTCAACCCCTACGGCTATGTCACCCAGGGCCTCGGCCACGGCATCTCGCGCGGAACTTCGGGCCTGATCGCCCCGACGCATGTTGTCGAGAAGGACATCGAGGAGATCGAGGTCGACGGCGTCCGGATGATCTTCCAGAACACGCCGAACACCGAGGCGCCCTCGGAGATGAACACGTACCTCCCCGAGATGAAGGCGCTCTGGATGGCAGAGAACGTCAACGCCACGCTGCACAATATCTACACGCTGCGCGGGGCACTGGTGCGCGATGCGCTGAACTGGTCGAAATACATCAACGCGGCGCTCTATTTGTATGGACAGGAGGCCGAAGTCCTGTTCGGGGCCCACCACTGGCCGCGGTGGGGCAACGACCGGGTACAGGACATCCTGCGCGCCCAGCGCGACCTGTACGCCCACTTCAACAACCAAGTCCTGCACCTGGCCAACCAGGGTGTCACGATCAACCAGATCCACAACGTCTACGATCTGCCGAAGAGTCTGCAGCAGAAGTGGGAATGCCGAGGCTACCACGGGTCGGTGCCGCACAACTGCCGGGGCGTGATCAACCGCTACCTGGGTTTCTGGGACTGCAATCCCGCGACGCTCATTCCGCTGTCGCCCAACGACTCGGCTCCGTTGTACGTCGAAATGATGGGCGGAGCGGAGAAGATTCTCGCCCGCGGCCGGCAGCTTCACGACGAAGGCCAGTACCTGCTGGCCCAAGAGATCCTCAACAAGCTGGTACACGCCGAGCCCGACAATCAGCAAGCCAAGAACCTGCTGGCCGATGTCTTCGAACAGATCGGCTACCAGCAGGAGAACCCGGGGCTGCGCAACAGCTTCCTGGCCGGAGCCTACGAGTTGCGCACCGGCATCCCCGAGGGCGCCTCGCCCAAGTCGAGCGGCCCGGACGTGATCCGCGCGATGTCGACCGAACTGTTCTTGAACTTCCTGGGAATCCGCATGGACAGCCGCAAAGCGGAGGGGATGAAATTCACCATGAACCTGATCACGCCTGACAACGGCGAGAAGTTTGTGATCGAGCTGACCAATGCGACGCTCAGTAACTTGCCCGGGTTCCTGGCCGAAAATCCCGACTTGACGCTGACGATCAACCGGGCGGATCTGGAGCAGACGATGATGGGCGTCAAACCGCTCGAGGCCCAGATCAAGGACGGCACGGCGAAGGTCGAAGGCGACGTCACGATCCTGCCGAAGCTGGCGAAGACGATGGTCGATTTCGACCCGCTCTTCGAAGTCCTGCCCGGAACAAAGCGTGAGCCCGCAACGCCGGTTGAGGCGAATCCGTACGAGGCCGTTCCGGGGGCGGTCATCCCCGAGTGACCTCGGGGGCACTGTCAAGCACGCACGTCAGGGGCGGCTGCCGGAACCTGCTGCCCGGCGACGCCCTCGATTTTTCTCCCGCGTTCGGCGAGGGTCTCCGAAGAGCGCCGAAACCGCCGACCGAAGGTCTCCCGCG
>REEF01000918.1 GCA_007695205.1 Planctomycetaceae bacterium | reverse complement strand
AAAACTGGTTCCCTTTCTAGCCGGATTCGGCAAACTCATCTGGGGGGGTGTGTTCAACTGTGGCGGTCGTCCAGCTGCGTGTTCGGCACAGCCTCCGCAGGGACCTATACATCCGGGTGGGTTCAACTCGAGAGGGCATAGCTGGGTGTCCCCGTTGGTAGCTGGGTGTCCCCGTTGGTAGCTCTTGCAAAAACTGGCGGTCCCAAGCGTGGACTTGATTCCAGCACCCCAGCGGTTAAAATCAGCCCGCATGCAACAAAAAGGTGACTTCGTCCTGCACTAGGAAAGGTGAAAATATGACCAACGCAATCGTCAGCCAGTCTGGTGGCCCTACGGGGGTGATCAATGCCTCGCTGGTAGGTGTTATCGAACAGGTACACAAGTACGAACAGATCACCAATCTGTACGGTGCCGTGCATGCGGTGGCGGGGATCGTGAAGGAGGCTTTCGTCGACTTGAAGAAGATTCCTTCGGAGACTTTGGAACTGGTTTCCGCCTCGCCGTCGTCCGCTTTGGGTTCTAGCCGTGACAAGCCCGATGCGGCCTACTGCGAAAAGATCCTGGGCGTGTTCAAGAAGCACGATATTCGCTACTTCTACTACATCGGCGGCAACGATTCGGCGAATACCTGCCACATCATCAACGAGATGGCTCAGCAGAGCGGCTACGAATTGAAGGCCTTCCACGTTCCCAAAACCGTGGACAATGACCTGCTGGTCACGGACCATTGCCCTGGTTTCGGAACGGCGGGCCGGTTTGTGGCTTGTGCTTTGATGGGGGACGACCTGGATAATCGAGCGTTGCCGGGAGTCAAAATCGATATCATCATGGGCCGCCACGCGGGATTCCTGACCGGCACGGCCGCCTTGGCCAAGCAGCGGGAGGACGATGGGCCGCATCTGATCTACGTGCCGGAACGGCCGGTCACGATGGATCAATTCCTGGCCGAGGTCGAGGCAGCCTACAAGCAGTATGGTCGTTGCGTGGTAGCGGCCAGCGAGGGCATCTGCGATGCGGATCATGTGACCTGGGCCGAGAAGCTGGCCGAGACGGTGGAACGCGACTCGCACAACAACGTGCAGTTGTCCGGGACCGGTGCTCTGGCCGATTTCCTGGCCGCCCAGGTGAAGACCAAGCTGGGCATCAAACGCGTGCGAGCTGACACGTTCGGCTACTTGCAACGCAGCTTTGCTGGTCTGCAGTCGACCGTCGATGTCCTGGAGGCTCGCGAGTGCGGTCGACTGGCGGTCCAGTGGTCGATGAGCGAAACCAGCGGTTCGGTGGCCATCCGTCGCCTGGGCGACGGCGCTGATTACGCGGCCGATTATTTCCGCACCGAGCTGAAGAACGTGGCGGAAAGGACGAAATCGGTCCCGGATGAATTCATCAACGCCCAGGGGAACGGGATGACTCAGGCGTTCATCGATTATGCCATGCCGCTGGTGGGCGAGCTGCCGAAGACCGAGTATCTGGGTACCTATCCGACGATCTGATCGGCTCGCTAAGCTCTGTCGAAAAGGGAGGGGCTTACCCTTTGGAGGGTACGCCGAAAACCGGGAAATACGGTGTGCTCGGAGAGGGGCAACCTCCTTTTCTGACAGAGCCTAGTTCGTACGGATGCTTGACAACCGTCGCTGACCGGGGCAAAATTAGGGTCAGCGACGGACGCTTGTGCAGGACGCTCGGCACGATCATATTCCCATCAGCACGACGCGTCGGATTGCTCGTTCCACACCAGGAGAACTCGGTGAGCTGCATGTCAGCCCACGACCCCATCTCGCGACGTCAACTTTTGGGCCAAACGATAGGGGCGGTTGCGGCCGTATCGCTGTCTGGGTGTCCAGGTCCCGCGCCGCCGCCGGTAACCCCCTCGGCGCCGAAGCCTCAAGTGCAGAAACCGGCGGTCAGTCCCAACGACGAGATCGGGGTGGGCATCATCGGCTGCGGGCGACGCAATGGCCAGTTGGTCATCGGCAAAGGTGGCCAGGGCGAGCCGCCGGACCACGCTCGCATCGTGGCCGTGGCCGACGTCCACATGTTTCGCGCGCAACAATGGGCGCGGAATTACCGTGCCAAGGCCTACCAGGATTACCGGGCGTTGCTGGATGATAAGAACGTCGACGTGGTGATCTACGCCACCCCCGAGCACTGGCATTACCTGCCCTGCATCCATGCGTGCCAGGCGGGCAAGCACATGTACGGGGAACAACCGTTGGGCCATACGATCCTGGAAGGGCGACGGATGATCCAGGCCGTTCGCAAGTACCAGCGTGTCTTCCAGACCGGCGAGCAGCAGCGGTCGCACCCGGCGGCACGCAAGGCGGTCGAACTGATCCGCAATGGTCGGATCGGCAAGATCGAGAGGATCATCGGCTATAATTACCCCAGTCCGTATGAGTGCAACTTCCAGGCGCAACCCATCCCCGCCGGTCTGGACTGGGACACGTGGTGCGGTCCCAACCCGGTCGTGCCCTACCATACCGACTTGTATCTGCCTCGAGTTCCCTACGATCGCGAGCCACCGTACTATACGCCGTCCGCCGAGCAATATGCTGTCGGGCCAGGCTGGATGTCGTTCCGGCCGTACTCGGGCGGCGAGCTGCTGAATTGGGGCTGCCACGGCTTGAGCATGGTGCATTGGGTGTTGGATATGGATCACAGCGGCCCGGTCGAAATCTGGGTCGAACCGGAGGAAAAACTACCCGAAATCGTATACGACGTGCCGGACGGACGCGATCGAGGCGATGCGGCGTGCGCTCATCCGATCATCCACTACCGCTATGCCAACGACGTGGTGTTGTCGTTGACGTCGATCGATCCGCGAGTTGGTGGGGGAGCCACGTTTATCGGCGAAAAAGGGCGGATCACGATTCTTCGGGACGGCTACGAGTGCGATCCGGTCGGACTGGACGAAGACCCGCTGCCGCCCGACGCTCAGCGGGTGTACGAGAGCGACAATCACATGGAGAACTTCTTCGAGTGCGTCGTGTCGGGCAACGATCCCATCATGTCGGTCGAAGCCGGGCACAGCGTGGCGGCGCTCTGCCATCTGGGCAATATCGCTCGCTGGCTGGGCCGCCGACTGAAGTGGGACCCTGAAAAGGAGATCTTCCCGGACGACGAAGAAGCCAATCAGTACTTGGATGTGCCCAAACGCAAACCGTATGAACTTCCGACCGAAGTGTAGAAAGCCCACCATGATATGGCGAACGTTTAGCACCGTGCGAGAAATAACTGACGCACTTTCGGCCCCCTCACCCTGCCCTCTCC
>REEF01000117.1 GCA_007695205.1 Planctomycetaceae bacterium | reverse complement strand
GTCAGCGCATCGGGAACGGTCGCTGCCGCCGAGAAGTGATCCTGCACCAGATCGGCGATGATCGCTTCCGGCGCGTATCCAACTGCAGCGGCCCGTTGACGAACCCGTTGCTCGACCGACGCGGGCAATTCCACGGTAAGTGTCATTGATAAAACCTTCGTCTGACGACCATTTGACTGGGAACCAATACCGGAGGTCCCTCAAGCACGGATCAGGCGTTCTCCAGACGCCAGACCCTGATTATCCACGAACGAGCGAGGATTGGCAATCCATGCCCCCGCAGACGTCGCCCGGACAATTCGAACAGGGAACACGAATCATCGCTGATCGGCACTTATCGAAAGAATGAGCGAAGATCCGTGTTCCTGTTGTAGATAAACGTTCCCATCCGTACCGTCACCCCAGCGCGGCGAAGTAGGCGTCCAGGTCGGCAAGAGCCGTGTCCGGATCGTCCAATAACGTCTCCCAGTCGGGCAGCTCGGGGTCGTCCGACTGCCAGGCGTCCGCACCCAGCCGCTGCCAAGTCGCCAGCGGCAAGTCCGGCTGGCGGTGCGTGGTGCGGTACGCCAGATCGTCCACGGCGTCCGTCAACCAGTTGATCCGCAAATCGTTCTGCCGCCCTGCTGCCAGCGCTAGATTCGGCACGCTCGCCGTCGCCGGGGCAGTGGCCGTATCCAACATCGCCAACCAGCCGTAGTTGATCGCCGGATCGCCATCGCCGGCCGGCTCACCTTCTGCCTGCCCCGATGGTTCCTCCTCGTTTTCGCCGCGATTGATGTGATTGATCACCTGCAAAACGTCGTTGGGCGTCAAGTAGCCGTTGCCCAGCACATCAAGGAAGAAGGGCGATCCGGGCTGTTCGGCCGTCCGCGGGGCCAGCGGGCCCTCTCCGCCGCCCCGGTTGATCTCGTTGCTCAGCAGCAGCACATCCTGCGGAGTGACATGGCCGTCGCCGTTCACGTCGTACGGATTCAACGGGTTCTGGTGTCCGCTATAGGCGAGACCGCTGAGCTGCGTGACGCGTCCTTGGGGATCGTCGGCCAGTGTCCAGTCTGTGACGTGGGTTCCGTCTTCCATCGGCCAATAGCGGACGAGGAACAACTTGGTCGCGCCGGCCGGCACGACCCACTCGCCGGGATCGCCCCGGGGCTCCGCTGGGCGTGATCGTAAACGGAGCGGCTACGTCGCTCGGGTGTACCGTCAGCGGTTCGCTGATGGCGAAGAATGCATCCCGGTTGGAGGTGCGTTCGAGGCGCTGGAAAGCTGCAACACAAGGTCGAGCATCAGCAGCTTGGCAAAATCGCGGTACGAAGATTCGCTGTCTCTTTTCATCCGCTGTCGTATTGAACTCGACAGCCGATAGATCCATCAGTGTCGTGTCTAGTCCGGTTGGAATCAACTGCACCTAATCTTTCACCCAGGGGTTTCGGGACGAGACTCCCGTCCGGCGTCCGGGAGCCACATCGGCTGACCAAGCCTGGAGGGGCTTCTTAAACTGAATTACCGCATTTGCATCAGACAGTATTGAGGTGGCGAGTCCTCTTGGCCCTGGCGTTTCACTGGGAATTGCTGGGCCAGTCCGACCTGTCACGGAGCGTCCGGTTGTTGCGGGCTTACCACGGTCGTGTTTTCGAGTTCCAACAGGGCCATGAGCAGCGTGCCGACTCCGTCCATCGATTCGTAGTAGGGCTTGGCCGGATGGCCGCGGAACAGGCCGTTGTGATACAGTTTTTCAATCGCCTCGTCGGCCACGCGGCGCGCCATCGTTTCGTAACGCGCCTCGCCGCTCAATCTGCGCATGCCCAGAAAGAACATGATCGTTTTGCCGTAATGGTCGGCGTAGGCGCCTTGCAGAGCCTGATGGCGCGCGTACGAGTCGTACCACGTCCCGGTTTGGCAGGGGCCGGCGGGCAAGCCCCGCTCGATGAACTCGGCCCACCGCTCGGCCGCTTCGATCAATTCGGCATCCCCCGTCGTCTCGGCGGCCAAGACGTACGTGATAGCAGCGTCCAGCGGGTGTTCGTATCCGGCCACATAGGGCTGCCACAGATCGATGTGTCCGCGCGGTTCGTACTGGGCGTAGCCGTCACGCAATCGAGGGCCGGGTACGGGTGTGCCGTCCAAACGCAGACTGCCCCAGAACTTGCCGGTGGTCGCGTCGTAGCCGTGACGCGCGTAAGCCTTGAGATAAGCGACCGCGTGATCGCGGAAAATCGCGTCGTCCGTCCAATCGAAAGCGTCCAGCAGGCAGCGGCAGTACAGGCCCGCGATCGACGTGTCGAAATGGCTGCCATCGAAACGCTTGGGACCGGCGTTCGGGCGGTTGGGGATCAGATTCGTCCCGGGATCTCGCCGGTGCCAGTAGTATTCGGCCAGCAGTCGGGCTCGGTCTCGCCATCGAGGCTCCTTGGTCTGGTGGTGCAAGAACGCGAAAGCCCGGAGGATCTCGCCGGCCGACATGGCGAAATCGCAGCCTCGTTGGCCGTCGTCGTGGCGGTTGACTTCGCCTGTGGTCTTGTCGATGACGTGCCACTCCCACAGTGCCTCGATCTGGCGAGTCACCGCCTGGGCATCCACGGCCCACAGCTCCGGCCAGGCGCCCCGCTGGACGTGAATCTCGTGCCAGTTTCCGGCGTGGCCCGTCATCTCGTCGCGGTATGCATCGTAGTGCCGGTGCCAGCCCCACCAGAACAGTCCCTTGTCGTCCACCAGGTTCGCCATGTAGTAGCCCAGCGATCTGTCGGCGAACTCGGCGTACCGCGTGTCGCCCGTGCGGCGGCTTAGCGCAACCATGGCCCGGATCGTTTCCTGGTCGGCCCACAGGTTGCCGCCGCCGGGCCCGCGTCTTTCCCGCCGGGTGACCCGATACGCCTCGTCCAACGGCTTTGGCTCCGGCGGGCACAGGCGCGTGCGCACGTCCAGAATGTTCATCAGTATGGGCGAATGCACCTTTCCGTAACGGTCCGTCCCATGTTCGATCAGCACATCCAAGCACTCGCGGACATGTTCGAGATACCGTCCGCTCGGCTCCGCCGCCGAACCGGCTGACACTCCGCCCAAAAACACGACCGCGAAAAGAACAAGATGTGCCTTCATCGGATTCTGCCTTCGTTGTTAGTGAAACCGGTCGCCCAGATTTAAATCGTCCCATTGTACTCCTAGGACCGGCCAGACAACAAGTTTCGGATTGATTGTGGTGGTGCGCAACCCCAACGGGCTCGATCCGTACGACGTACCGAAGAACGGATTCGGGGGTGAGGTGTTCAATTTCCGT
>REEF01000118.1 GCA_007695205.1 Planctomycetaceae bacterium | reverse complement strand
TTAATGAGTATTGGAGATTGGATAATGCAAAATGGCTGAGCTGGAAGTGAATCTCTTCATTCTGCATTTTTCAATTCCCATTAAATATTAATCATTTCCTCTTTGTTTCACCGTTTCCTCATCAATTTCGACAGCGTTACCGCACGTACGATGTCCATCGCACGCAGCGCGTGAGGACGGTTGATCAGTCAGGATTGGGAGAGGAAATTTATATTGTATTACTCATTCTTGTTTGGAGTCTTGGGGCAGAGAGTCGTAAATCGCTAACTTTGGCTGTCGAAAAATTTGGGTCGAAAGATGTAGGAATCCATTTTTCGACCTACATCTTTCGACAGTTGAATGACTGAAGTTGCGATTATAAATTTCATCGCTTGCTCATCAGGTTTGATAACGCCACAGCACGCACGATGTCTCTTACGCCGTATTGGTTTTTCTTCGCCTCGGCGACGATCAACTGGATATCATCAGCGTCATCCACGGTCAGCACGCGGCGCAGGGCATACGTACTGAGATGTTCGACAAAAGCTCGCAAAAACTTATCACGGTCTTCGAGCAGCAATTGTTTGAAATGATTGGCATCTTGAAATTCGCGACCATCAGGCATCACGCCGGACGCATCGACCAACGGATCTTGCCCTTTGCCACCTTCCACCCGTTCGCGAGTTCGCCATTGTCCAATCGCGTCGTATTGATCAAAGGCAAAACCGAGTGGATCGATATTGCGATGGCAGGCGGCGCAACTGGTGTTTTGGGCATGCACCGCCAGCCTTTCCCGAATCGTCACCTTGTCTCCTTCGGGCGGCACCGGTTCGATCGCATCGACGTTCGCCGGTGGCGGTGGGGGGGTTTTGTTAAAGATCGTTTCGCTGAGCCAAACGCCACGATGCACGGGGCGATGGCGGGTGCCGTCGGAGGTCAAACCGAGTACCGAAGCCATCGTCAGCAGCCCTCCGCGATGATCCTCGGGCCGGAGCGAAACACGCTGGAAGCCGCCAGACTTCGGTTCCGGCAGGCCGTAGAAATCACAAATACGGGCATTGGCCATCGTCCAATTGGCATCCAGGAACTGCTCGATCGGCAGGTTTTGCGCGATCAGCTCGCGGAAGAATTCGATCGGTTCGTCGCGGAGGCTTGTTTCGAGCCACGCGTCGTACTTTGGGTAGAGCTTTTGATCCGGCGGGAACATCCCGAGGCTGTGCAGTTGGAGCCACTGCCGCGAAAAATCCTCGGTAAAGCGGTTGATCCGGCTGTCAGTCAACATCCGGTCCACCTCCTTGTTCAGACCGTCGCCAGTCAACGCACCGTCTCGCCCAGCGAGGAACAGACCATTGTCAGGCATGGAACTCCACAAGAAATACGACAGCCGTGAAGCCAACTCCCAATCGTTGAGTCGTTCGCGGACCTGGGGTTCACCTTCGACCAGATAGATAAAATGTCGTGAGGTCAGCACACCCTTCATCGCAACTCGAAACGCCTCGGCCTCCGACTCACCGGCCTCCCGTTCGTATTCGTAAGCTGCCAGATAACCCGTCAATTCCTCTAGCTTGACCGGTCGCCGCCAGGCCCGTTGGGCGAAACGCCGCAGATGGTTGGCAACCACCTGGGACGTCGCGTCTTCAGGCGGCAATAAATCTTTGCGGAGCGACTTTTCCGCTTCCGTTTCCAGCGGCCCTTCCCACTCGATCCAATCGATGATGACTGACGAGAAAATGCCATTACCGTCCTCGTCGAACATCTGCGGAGCGGTTGGATTCAGCTGGCGGTTCTCGCTGCTGTGTGTGAAAATGTTGGTCATCATCGCGAACTTGAAGGGTCCGCCGCTGACACCCTCGGTGGCCACCACGGCGAAGTAGAGCTTGGTGGGCATCTCCAGCGGCACCTCGAACTCATAGATCTGCGGTTCGTCCTCGGGAGCGGTGACGTCGAATTCGATCAGGCCGCCTTCGACGATTGTCGATGCGGTAAGCCTGCCGATCCTCAGGTGCGCAGGCCGGCCGCCAGGAGGGCGAATTCCGCTGGCCTGGAGGCGAACGCGGTAAAGACCGCTCTGCGGCGGGCCATCAAACCAGTCTGGATAAAGCGCGGGATGACGATCCTCGTAGTGTCCGGCATACAAAAGGTTGCGCAGCGGCCGCTCGATGCCGAGTCGGTCCAGCCACCCCTGACCTTCCTGAACACTGGGGTGCCCGTGGTCCCGGCGGTAGCGCAGAAACGTGGCGTCTTTTCGGATCTGTTGCGTCTTCCTCGCTGCCTCGGGCAGCGCTCGGTCGAGCACGACTTCCGCGGCGCGATAATAACGCTCGACATGCGACGGCGAGAGCGACAGCTCGGAGCCGATCCGCTCATAACCGTGCCACAAGGTATCTTCGTTCAGCTGGCCCGGTTCGGTGGGATCGTAATGCACGCCCAGCAGATCATAGACCGTATTCTGATACTCTTTGCGGCTGAGCCGGTAGTGGGATACGGGTGGCCGCGCCGCCATCCGCGCCGCTCGGCCCTGCCTGATTAGGGAGTCGAGTTTCGTGACGAGGGTTTCGATCTCCGCCTGCGTCGGTTGTGGCTCGCCTTCGGGAGGCATGTCACCCGCGTTAACCCGTTCGATCACCTCCGCCCAGCGATGCGCCTCGCCGCCGAGAGCGAAATCTCGCGAGAGCGTATCGATCCGCAGTTCACCCTCGTGATGATCCGGTCCATGACAGTGGATACAGTACTTCGTCAGGAAGGCTTCGTACGGTTCCGACGCGTGTGCGGCACCGGCCAAGCCAATGCCGGCGGCGATTATCAACAATGAGCGGGTGAAGTGTTGCAGGTGAGACATGGCTGTTAGTGGATAGCTGGGAGTGGTTTGGGTAGGGGCGAATGACCGCGGGTGCTGATCATGTTGTTGTCTCGTATGCCGGTATTGACCGAGAGCCTCGGTTAAGCTGTCGAAAAATGCAGGGCGAAAGATTTAGAATTCCATTTTTTGCTCTAGATCTTTCGACCGTCTTGTCTGCAGGCGTCCCAAAATCTACATTCCAAAACCAAACAATCAGCAGGCACTGCCCCTTTGAAGTTGTTGTGGATCACTGAACAAATTTCAGTTCGACATCGGGCAGCAAGGCTTTGATTTTGGCTTGCGTCTCGGGCGGATGACCTTTGGGACGGAGCGCGAGCGTGATGCGAGTGAGAAAAGAGAAGGCTTGCAACTGCGGCAGGCGGGTGTCCGTCAGGGCGATGTTTTCGAGCGTCAGTTCTTTGACCTGGGTAACGCTGGCCAGCGAAGTTAAATCGGCGTC
>REEF01000119.1 GCA_007695205.1 Planctomycetaceae bacterium | reverse complement strand
GAAATTCACGACCCCGAACAGATCGATGGTGGCGTAGACCAGTGCCGCAATCCCCACCGGGATGGGCAGCTCGAATACTCGGGCTCTCGGAAACTGTACCAGCGCCGCCGTCGCCAGGCCGAAGACGATCCCCGCCAGGCCCCAGGCAGGCTGGCCCGTCGCCAAGAAACCGTGGATCGTTTGGAACTGGTCCTCGGGGATCGCCAGCGTCTGCGCATACCGGGCGGTTTCGAATGCCAGATAGACGGCCGCGCCCGCCAGGGTGCAGGTGGCCATGACCAGCGCCGTTTTGCGCGCTCCCCAGTACGATTCCAGGCAGACGCCGAAGGCCAGCAATCCGATCAGGCGGAACAGCAAGTCAACGACGCTCGGGTGCAGCAGCGGATAGGTGAGCACCGAGTAGTAGCGGTGGGCATCCAGGCTGTCTTCTGCAAGCGTCAGATGCACGTACATGCCGTGCAGATAGGTCAGGTTGTTGACGAATTGGGCTTCGTAGTACGCCGGATTCATCATCACCTGCCAGAGACTGGGCGGATTGCGAAAAAAGTTGTTGGCCACCAGATGCCAGAACCCGGAAAACACCACGGCCAGCAGCAGCACGCTGCACGTGACGATCGCCGGATGCCGATCGTAATCATCGCCCAGCCCGAACACTCGGGCCACCAGTCCGAGGCCGCTTCCGCCAGGCTGCTCGTACGAATCCCAATCCTCGGCCCGCATGTAGTCGCGATCGTAAAGGCTCATGGCAGATCCTCGAGTCCGAGTCGGGGAACACTGAATTTCGCTGATAGACGCTGATCGAGGTGCGAGGGTTCACGCTGCCCCCGGCAATGCTCGCTCCTCTACTGGTTACTCGCAAAACACGGGATCTGCCCGACACGCTGGGAGCGGAATCCGTCGGGAAACCGGTGCGGTTTTCGAGTCATGGGAACAGGCACTGGCCGACAGCACGAAGATCAAGCTGACCGACGCGGGAATCGATCCCTGCGACGTCCTGCTGGCCTTCGACCATCAAGCATCCACACCCGGGCGAACTCGATTCCACACTTCGCTGGACGCCCCCACACTCGCCCGATTATGGAACGTCGGACGCAATTGGCGGACGTGAGGAGGTGTGGAGGGTAAACGCGACTTGGGGGCACGAGCGGTTTTCCGGGGGGAAGGAGAAGGACGAAAGCCCACGAAAACCTGCCGCGTTACCGGTTTTTCCGTTTCCGTCCCCGGTTCCGACAAGGAGCGTCCCGTGAGATTCGCCGTGTTCCATATCTGACGATGGACGTGTCTCTCCTGAGCAGGGGACCAAGCGAATGGACAGGATCGTCGGAACGCGGCGTGGTAGGGGTGCGTTCCGGGTTGAACTCGGGTCAGATGCATCCTCGATCGCGCGACCAGCGCAACCGGTCTTGGGTCATCGCTTCGACGTTTCCGCGGTGGCTCAGACGCAGACTTCCTGGGTCCGCTTTTTGGTCTTCTTCAAGTGTGACCGTGCTGCTTCCAGCAGGGCGTCATCTTCGACATTCCAAACGTCTTGATTGGTCCAGCCGGCAACGTTCGCGACGAGTTGCCCGAAAGGCCATTCGGGGTATTGGCGGTGGAGTTCCTCCAGCATTTCGAATAATTCGTTCGGTCTTTTCGTCTTCATGGGAGGCCGTCGTCTACTCTTGGGTTCGAGTTACGTTCAGTTTCGGTAGTTCATCGCGGCCGTGATGCAGATTTTCGTTTACCCCGAAGCCGCCGGCAACGGCGGGTGCGTCCGATCCGCCGTCGCCGCTGGCTCCGGGTTAAAGTCACGGCGACGCAGGAACACGGCTGCGTTTCCGTAGATTTCCCCGGCCAGGGACTCGAGTGAATCGTGGCTCACGTCCTCCAGGGCGCCAAGCTTGCTCGTCCAGCGTCCATCGGGGCGTTGCCTGGCGGCATGCGTGGGAGCCGCCTCTTTTGCGTAGATGACGACCTTTTCCCAGCCTGCCTCCAAGTCCGCACTGGGGCAGACCTGATAGCCTAACGTCGCGAACGCAGCGACAAACGCTTCCAACGTTGCTTCGCGCGGAACGTTGGCTGGCCAAAAAGCTTCCTCGGCCGGTATCGGCCACCACCAGTATTGTGTATCACCTGCGGCCCAGGCGATGCAATTGTACGCATCCGACTCCGGGCTGGTGACTTCATAGCCAAACTCCAACAGCTTGGGAAAAAACGATTCCAGCATTCAGATGCATCCTCGATCGCGCGCCCAGCGTAACCAGTCTTGGGTCATCGCTTCGACGTTTCCGCGGTGTTCCGGGGGCACCGGGTTTTCTCCGGTGATGGCGCGCAGCGCCCAGAACCAGTGACCGCCTCGTTGATGCAGCTCCTCGAAGATAAACGGCAGAGCCGTTCTGCCCATTCCGATGATCGCTTGGTACGCGGGAAGCATTGCCCGGTCGGTCGAGGAAGACAGCGGGCCAGCTTCCTGGCGCCACTCGGCCGCCAACCGCTCGAACCGTGCCTTCGAAGCTGCAAGCTGATCGACATAGTCCCTGATCAGCCGCTCGACGGTGGTACGGCGCTCGCTGGCTGCCCGTTGCGCCTGCTCCGCCGATTGTTCGTCCAGAGCCACGGTGATGCTGGTCATGGCGGTTCGCTCCCCAATTGTTGCAATAGAATACACTCCACCGCCCGTAATAGTACGAATGCTAAGCCCGGTATGTCAACCGTTTGCTGATGGCTACAAACGCCGTCCGCCTCCGGATCGCCGACAACGGGGAGCGAGAAAACACGGAATTGCATGAGCGATTGCCTTTGCTGAAGAAGGAAACGAACACTGATCTGCACTTATTCACACTGATGGAATGCAATTGGCCAAAAACTTGACGCGAATGCCCTGTTTCTCCTGTTTTACCAGCGGCCATTTTCAATTTCGCTGGGGCTTCGCCCCAGACCCCACGGCGGCCTGCGCCGCCTACAGGTTGTCTCGGAAAACGTCGCTCAACAGGCCTCGATCCTGACCGGGCTCGGGAGTCGTTTTCGTGCAAGGATCAACCATATGGGAAACCGCTTGGCCGAAAACGACTCCCGACCCCTTCCCGCTACCCTCGTTTAACGCCCAGCCATAGGAGACTGCTGAAAAAGTCACGGGCTGCCGTAGCCTGCCAGGCGGGGTGTGCGAATAATAGCGGAGAGGCAGCAACAGCTAGAGCAAGTTGGGTTTCCGTTGCGCACGGAGGGCGTATCGATGTTGGGTCACATTTTTCGGCCTCGCCTGTCGCAGTTCGACTTCGAAGTGTTCGAGACGTTCGTCCCGCCCGATC
>REEF01000120.1 GCA_007695205.1 Planctomycetaceae bacterium | reverse complement strand
CTGACCCCAGATCGTCGATCACGACGACTTGATGCTTACGGCCCAGATCAACGAGATCCGCCAGGGAAGCCTGTTCTGTAAATCCGATGATGGCGTAGTTGCTGGTATGGACTCGCATGACCGCCGCGGTCTCCGAGCCGATGGCCCGACGATAATCGTCGATGCGAGTTTTATTGGTCGTCCCGACCTCCCGCAGACGTGCCCCGCTGAACTCCATCACCTCGGGCAAACGGTAGCTTCCCCCAATCTCGACCAAATGACCACGAGAAACGATCACCTCCCTGCCTGCCGCCAACGCGGCCAGCGCCAAAAGCGTCGCGCCCGCATTGTTATTGACGACAGCGGCCGCTTCGGCGCCCGTCAACCGCTTGAGCATTCGCTCGACATCCGCGACTCGTTGTGCTCGATGGCCTGAGTCCACATCGACCTCGACCGTCGAGTACCCTCGAGCTACTTCGACGACGGCATCCAAAGCGGAGGCCGCCAACGGAGCTCGCCCCAACCCCGTGTGCAATAGGATGCCCGTAGCATTGATCACCGGCCTGAGGTTCGGAGTCTGGTCGTCGGTGATCCAGCGGGCGATGCGTTCGGCCAACTCGGCTGGCGTCGGCAAATCCACCTCGGTTGCTGCCGTCTGCACCTCGTGCCGCAGATTATCCAGGAAGTGGCGAACGCTGGAAACAACTGCTGTTCTATTGGCTACCTCCAGTGCCCTTCGCAAAGGTGGACTTTCCAGTAAATCGTTGACCGAAGGAATGTTGCGCAGCACATTGGACATGATCTCATCTCCCTGTCGCTGAAGGTGGTCCGATCGTGGACTTCGAACACTTCTCCTTCAATTTAACTTCAAAAGCCTTTCGTTTATACCCTACTTGGCCGCAGGCAAGTGGGGGGTGTCGCGCCCGACTTGTTGATCGTTCCGCGAAGTGCCAGAATAGTCACCGCCGAATGACCCGGCTGCCCAAGATGGCAGTCGGCGGCGGATCTCCAAAGATGAAGGTAAACCATCAATGCAGAAAATCATCGCGAAAATCGGAGACGGCCAATCGTTGAACATGGACGAAATGGCGACGGTGGTCGATGCCATCATGCAGGGACAGCTTGAGGAGGATTCGATCGCCGAGTTCCTGCTGGCGTTGCGTTCCAAAGGCGAGACGGTCGAAGAGATCGCCGGTGCGGCTCGGGCGATGCGACGCCACATGACCCCCATCCGAACCTGCCGTACGGATCTGCTGGACACGTGCGGGACGGGCGGGGACGGCTCGCAAACCTTTAACATCAGTACTGCGGCCGCCCTGGTGACGGCGGCGTGCGGAGTGCCGGTCGCCAAGCACGGCAACCGAGGAATGACCAGCCGATCGGGCTCGGCCGATGTCCTGGCGGTGCTGGGAGTCAATATCGAAGCCGATGTAGCGACCGTCGAGCGTTGTTTGGACCAGGTGGGGATCGGTTTCTGCTTTGCACCGCAATTACATCCTTCGATGCGACACGTGGGTCCGGTGCGGAAGCGATTGGGGGTCCCGACGATCTTCAATCTGCTGGGCCCGTTGTGCAATCCTGCCTCGGCGCCCTATCAGTTGTTGGGGGTGGGACGTCCGGAATCGAGGCCACGACTGGCCGCCGCGCTGCGTCTGTTGGGCGCGACTCGGGCAGCCGTGGTCAGCGGAGACGATGGATTGGACGAAGTGACGTTGGCCGGCGCTACGAACGTCTCGGAAGTCACACCGGCGGGGATCCGCGAGTTTGTATGGACGCCGGAATCGTTTGGCATCGCTCGCGGCGACTTGGAAGCACTGAAGGTCGATGGTCCGCAAGCCAGCGCGGAAATGATTCACGGGGTGCTGGACGGCCAGCCAGGTCCCGCCCGTGACATCGTTTTGTTGAATTCGGCCGCGGCCTTGTGGATTGCGGGACAAGATCCGTCGCTGGAGGTCTGTTGCCAACGGGCCGCTCACGCCATCGATCAGGGGGATGCCAGGCGAGTCCTTCAGGCGCTGGCAGAAACCAGCCATCGTTCAACGATCGAACCTTGAAACCAACATGCGGGCCATGGGAACAGAAGACCCATCGACGCCCGCCCAGCACCCACGATAAGGAAAACGATGATGCAAGGGATGTACGAACACATTCAAGAAGCGGCCGCCATGATCCGATCCCACTGGCGCGAGGCGCCTCATGCAGGGATCATCCTGGGCACGGGATTGGGCCATCTGGTTGACAATATCGATGTCCACGCCGCGATCGATTACGAAGAGATTCCTCACTTCGCCAACTCGACGGCCATCAGCCATCGCGGTCGTCTGGTGTGCGGAGAATTGCAAGGGTTGCCCATCATGGCGATGGAAGGCCGTTTCCATATGTACGAAGGCTACTCGCTCCAACAAATCACGATTCCCGTCCGCGTGATGCGGGCACTCGGGGCGCAAATGCTGGTGGCATCCAATGCATGCGGTGGTTTGAATCCGTACTTCGAATGCGGTGACATTATGGTCATCGAGGACCATATCAACCTGATGGGCGACAATCCGTTGATCGGTGTCAACGACGATCGCTTGGGCCCCCGTTTTCCCGACATGTCCGCACCTTACGACCGAATTCTGATCCGGCGAGCGTTGGAGGTGGCACGGCGCGAAAACATCGCAGCTCACCAAGGCGTGTTCGTCGCGGTGCCCGGACCGAACCTCGAAACACGAGCCGAATATCGGTTCCTGCGGACCATCGGAGCCGATGCGGTCGGCATGTCGACGATCCCCGAAGTGCTGGTCGCGGTGCATGCGGGCATGCGAGTCGCCGGATTGTCGATCGTCACGGACATGTGCCTGCCCGATGCGTTGCAACCGGCGGATGTCAGTAAGATCATCGAGATTGCGAATCGAGCCGAGCCGAATCTGCGAAAAATGGTGATGGGCATCTTGGCCCAGGAGCAGTGATCGGTGGCGCATCCCGATTTCGATCCGCCCGACCGTTCCCTGATTCCCCAGACGCTGTGGGAACGTGGCCAGCAGGTCGCGGCCATCGTCAGCACTCGCTGGCGCTCACGCCCGGTGGCGGGGCTGATTCTAGGTACCGGCCTGGGCGGCGTGGCTCGCCAGATCCAGGTCCAGGAAGCGTTCGATTACGCGGACTTGCCGCACTTTCCACGTTCCACGGCCATCGGCCATCGAGGACGCCTGGTCTGTGGTACGGTCGAAGGTGTTCCTGTCGTTGCCATGGATGGACGCTGCCACGTTTACGAAGGCTACTCGATGGAACAAGTATCCCTGCCCGTGATCGCCATGGCAGCTTTGGGC
>REEF01000122.1 GCA_007695205.1 Planctomycetaceae bacterium | reverse complement strand
TCGAGTTCACCTATCCGGACGGGACCAAGATGTACAGCCAGTGCCGCCAAGTGCGGAACGCATTCACCCGAGTCAGCGAGCACGCATTCGGCACGCAGGGGCGAGGCGGGATGACGGCCGGCGGGGACGCGACGGACGGCGGGTTACCCTTCAAGTTCGGCGCGATGCAGCAGGAGCACTACACGCTGGTCGAAGCCATCCGCAACGACACGCCCTACAACGAAGGGCACTACGGAGCGACCAGCAGCATGACCGCCGTGCTGGGGCGGATGGCCTCGTACAGCGGCCGGATCATCCAATGGGACGAGGCCGTGGAGAAGGGAACCAACGAAGCGCCGGGCATCGAGAACTATACCATGGAGACCGACCCGCCCGTCATGCCCGACGAAAACGGGCAGTACCCGATCGTCTTCCCCGGCGAACACGATCCGTTCGCCTGAAGTGCAGTATGGCGAAAGTTGAGTTCGAAAATGGCGTGGAAATGATCAAAGGAGGTGTCCAATGAATGGATTGAGAGACGGGATTTAGAAGGCAACGCGGCTGCTGCCGAGGAGAATTGGCGCGGAGTGGCTGGCCGCGGTGTCCGCGTACAAGCAGGGTTCAAGCCCCTGTCCTTCCAACCTCATCTCCAAGGAGAGTCGCATGAAAACCACCAGCCTATTCGGAATGGCCGCGAAGATGGCCTTTGTCCTCTGCCTTGCCGCGATGCCGGCTTGGGCAGAGGAGCGCGGGGCGACAGGCGGCGGGACGCGCACCGCGGAGGCCGGGCCTTTCGCGATGCGCGGCTTTGGCACGGTATCGGCGACGGCGCAGTCCCGGGAGGTGGCCGGCGGCCGGGTGTCCCGGGTGGTGTTCCAGACCGAGGACGCGGCCAAAGCGCGCATTGTGGCCTCGAAATACCTTGCCGACCTGCTCGCCTATGGCGCCGTTAGCCGGGGCCAGCCCTTGCCCGGCCTGCAGGCCACGGTGATCGAAGTGCGGCATGGCGGCGCGTGGCTGCTGGGCCTGGACAATACCCAGGTCCGGGTCTTGAACGCGCCCAACCGCGAGATGCTGACCACGCTCGCGCGCTCGCAGGGCGCGGCGAACTGGCAGGCGGTGCCCGAGCAGGCCTACCCGCGCTGGCTGGATAACTTCGACAACGCGGCGCTGGGCATCTGGTGGACTCCGGGCACCAAAACACCGGAGCAGTTGGCGTGGATGAAGGACTTCCCGGCGGTGGCCAATTTGCATGGTCAACTACTCACGGACAACCCGGCGCCCGGGGTCTACGACACCAGCGGCCCGGCGCACGCCATGGCGCAACTGAACTCGATCGGCAAGCCGTACCGTTATATGTTGTGGGCTTCAGCGGGACAAGAACCCGTTTGGCTCAACGCTTGGACTTTGCCGGGGCATCACATTGAAGATAGACCCAAAGCGTACCTTGGACGGCGTTTTTTCGATGCCGGTCCTTATCTGTCCCACCAGGGCATGTCTGACACCATGCACGCCATCACCCGCAATGCGATGGTCGAGATGATGCGCCAGCACGTCGACGACGACCAAGTCCTGGGCTGGATGGAGCCGCATGGCGAGTTTGGCGTTCGTCATCTCGAGTTGCTTCCCGGCTACCAAAGCCGCTTCCCGGACTGGCTGCGGACGGAAAAGGGCTATGACCTGGCGGCCTTGGGCCGGGCTTGGACGGGTAACCCGGCGGCCTTCGCCGACTGGTCGGAAGTGACCTACAAAACCTACGATTACTTCAAGGGGCGACGCGGCCGTTTTCTGGACCTGGACGACATCCCGTGGCGCTGGCGGCCAGGCGACCGTGAAGTGATAGGTGGTCATGGTCGCATGTCAGCACGACCTGGTTCCGGGCCTGAAGGCGAACCCGCCGGCTGGCATAAACCGGACTTCGACGACAGCGATTGGGCCGCCAATCGACGCGACCACTTCCGCCTGCTCAGCCAGTGGAGTGAGCGGCATTTTTATCCCTTATGGTACCGATTCACCCACGAGGTGCCGGCCGAGTTCCTAGCCGGTGGGAGGAAGATCTACCTGCACATCATGCCGAGGTCTGAACATGCAGGAGGTGAGATCACCGTCTGGATCAACGGCCGCGAGGTCGCCCGCAAGCTGCGTGAAAGACGTTCTTGGCTTACCCTGCATGTCCACATGGACGTGACCGAGGCCCTGCGCCCCGGCGACAACCACTTCGCCATCTATTCCAACGGCGGCCGCATTGCCTACCGGGTCTGGCTGAGCGACAGCCCGGGCGAAACCTTCCCCTTTGCCGACGCCGGGCTTAGCCAACGCTACGCCGATCAGCGCGCTTTCTATAACTGGGACAAGCTGCAAACCCTGAAGTCCTATCTTCGCCTGATGCGCGCCGTGGACCCAAACCGCCCGATCAAGGTCATGACCCCGGGCAACTTCCAGGCGGAGGCGATGGAGCTGTTCGAGCGCTACGGCGCCTACCCGCAGCTCACCGGCCAGGGTTCTCAGCTCCGGTATCATCACTACAAGGGCTACAGCGCCCTGCGGCGACTGCCGAGTTCCAGCGAAGCCGGTAGCCCTCCCAACAGCGCTCGCGAAGCCCAATACTTCTTTGCCACCATGTTCACCGAGTCGCAGGACAAGCACGACTATGTCTTCGATATGTTAAATGTAAGGAATTCGGAGATGATCACTTGGTGGAACGACAACAAGGCCCTGCTGTCCACTCTGGGCAAGACCGATCTCGCCGACTTCAAGCTGGGCGTTCTGAGCGATCTTCGTCAAGGTTATCTGTATGGCGGCGTCGGCGGCGGTTTAGGCTTTTCCCACGGTAGTTTGCAGGCACTGGGGCTGACCCCCGTGCTGGTTGACGGCCTGGAGTTTGAAAAAGGCCTTGGGCATGCGTTGCCGGTGATCCTCGATAGCTCGACGGCGGTCATGGCGCCGGCCATGGTGGACAGCGTCAAGCGCTACGTCGCCGAGGGCGGTGTCTTCGTGACCAGTGTCCACGCCGGACGCCACACGCCCACCCAGCGTGACGCCTGGCCCCTGGCCGCGGCGTTTGGACTGAAGGGCGATGGGACGAGGGTCACCGGGGATAATTACCACCGCTGGCCGAGCGCCAAGCTGCGTTTCACCGCCGAGCAGACCCTGCTTCCCAGCCTGCGGGGTCAGGAAGCCGCGGGCAGGGGCATCTCGATCGACTGGCAGGACAAACGGCCCCGGGCGGACGTGGCGCTCAGCCCCCTGGCCCATTGGGAGGACGGCAGCATGGCGATCGCCGAGATCACGCACGGCAAGGGCCGGATCAT
>REEF01000221.1 GCA_007695205.1 Planctomycetaceae bacterium | reverse complement strand
TGAGGGAGTCCCATGCCCAATCCATCGATCAGAACGGTTTTTGTTATCGGTATGTTCGCCATCGGCTGCGGATCTGCCGTGGTTCTCAGCGCACTGCGAGTTTCGGCTCAGGCCGAAGGCCGCGAGGAACGTAGCGAGCCGTCGGTTCGCGTTCGCGTCATCGGGCCCGATGGCCGATTGACCGAGCCGACGATGATGCCCAAAGTGGTCCTTTCGGATGCTCAGTGGCGCCAACGCCTGACGCCAGAACAGTTTCGCATCACGCGCCGCAAGGGCACCGAACCGGCTTTCTGTGGCGGGTTGCTGGACAACAAAGAGCCCGGGTTGTATGCCTGCTTGTGCTGCGATTTGCCCTTGTTCGCTTCGACGACCAAGTTTGATTCGGGAACGGGCTGGCCCAGTTTCTTTGCACCGGTTGCGGTCGAGAATATCCGCGAGAAACTGGACCGCAGTATGGGGATGATCCGCATGGAAATCTTGTGCATGCGGTGCGATGCTCATCTGGGCCACGTCTTCCGCGACGGTCCGCCTCCCACCGGTCTGAGGTACTGCCTGAATTCGGACGCCATGCGGTTTGTCGCCCAGAACCAGATCCTCACGATTGCCGAGGACCCGACGGCCGCGACCAGGACCGGCCGTGGCGACGCGACTTTGGTCAGCGCTCGCAAGGAGACGGCCGAGGCCGTTTTTGCGGGAGGCTGTTTCTGGTGCGTCGAAGCCGTTTTCAGGCAATTGGACGGCGTGGTCGAAGCGATCAGCGGCTACTCGGGCGGCACCGCCCGCACGGCGAACTACAAAGCGGTCATGACCAAGAGGACGGGGCACGCAGAGGCGGTGAAGATCGTCTACGATCCGGAGAAGATTTCCTACGAGCAACTGCTGCGAGTCCACTTCGCGACGCACGATCCGACCACGCTGAATCGGCAGGGACCGGATATCGGACCTCAGTATCGCTCGGCCATCTTTTTCGCCGACCAGCAGGAGAAGGAGATCGCTGCGGCGTTCATCGCCGATTTGAACGAGGCCAAGGTTTTTCCACGTCCCATCGTCACCAAGCTCGAGCCGCTCAAAGCGTTTTACCCCGCCGAAGATTACCATCAAGACTTTGTTGTCTGCAATCCGCAGCACCCCTATGTTCTGAACGTGGCGCTGCCAAAAGTCGAGAAGGTACGGCGAGAATTTGCGGACCTGGTCAAACCCGACGGTCAATGACGTTCGGGGCGCTGAATCGCAGAGTTGCTAAGGCCCTGCGCAGGAATAAGTTGTTCAATTCCAAAGTAGTAGGCACACTCCGTGTGCCGTAAACTGCGGACGGCACACGGAGTGTGCCTGCTACAATTTGTTCAAGTTATTTCTGCGAGGTCGCTAAGTAGCCCGCCGTGGCGAAGCCGCCTGGATCTCGAATCACGATTTCTTCTCCACCATGGATCGACGATGTTTTCCGATACGGACTGCACAGACGCAACGGACATGCTTCGCGTGGCGGTCGCGGTGCGCGGCACGGTTCAGGGAGTCGGGTTTCGGCCGTTTGTCTATCGCGTGGCTCGATCCGAAGGTTTGGATGGTTGGGTTTTGAACGATCGTGACGCAGTGCGGATCCAGATCCAGGGTTCGCGTCACGCCATCGATCGCTTTCTGGACCATTTACATCATCACGCGCCGCCACCCATCCAGATCTCCCGAATCGAAACCACTGAGATCGCCTGCCATGATCCGACAGCGGTTCCCACGGGATTCGTCATCCGGACCAGCGATGCGGTCGCGGCGCCAGGGCCGACGATCCCGGCGGATCTGGCCACTTGCCCCGAATGTTTGGCAGAGATCCTTGACCCCGATCAGCGTCGGTATCGGTATCCGTTCACCAACTGCACGCACTGCGGACCGCGTTGGTCGATCATCGAGCGTTTGCCGTACGACAGGCTCCGCACCTCGATGCGGTCGTTCGCGATGTGTGCCGACTGCCGGGCCGAGTATGATGATCCGGCGGACCGCCGGTTTCATGCCCAGCCGATTGCTTGCCCGCAATGCGGCCCGCGGCTGAAGCTGTTGACGGGTCACGGCGAGGTGATGGCGACGGGCGACCAGGCATTGCGGGAAGCGGTGGCCGAGTTGCAGGCGGGGCGGATCCTGGCCTTGAAGGGGTTGGGCGGCTTTCAGTTGTTAGCGGATGCGACGCGATCTGAGGTCGTCACCCGCTTGCGTCAGCGCAAGGCCCGTCCTGACAAGCCGTTGGCGGTGATGATGCCCGATCTGGATCGCGCCCGTCAGTATTGCCAGATCGACGACCATCAGGCCGCGTTGCTCACTTCGCCCGCTGCACCGATCCTGCTGGTCAAACGTCTGCTCGATTCGCCCGGCAATTGCGGGTTAGCCGAATCCGTCGCCCCGGGGAACCCGTGGCTGGGGGTGATGCTGCCCTACACCCCGCTGCATCATTTGATCTGTCAAGAGATTCCGTGCCCCATCATCTGCACCAGTGGCAATCTGTCGGAAGAACCGATGGCGACTTCCACCTCCGAAGCCGTCCAGCGGTTGGGGGCGATCGCCGATTGCATCCTGACCCACGACCGCCCGATCGTCCGGCCGGTGGACGACTCGGTCGCACGCATGGACGATCGAGGTTTGCAGGTGCTCCGACGGGCTCGCGGATTCGCTCCCTTGCCGATCCGGTTGCATCAACCGGAGCCGACAATCCTGGCGGTCGGCGGCCATCTGAAGAACACGGTGGCCATGAACGTGGGCGATCAGGTCATTTTCAGCGCGCACATCGGCGACCTGGACAATCTTTCCAGCTTGGCCGTCCATCGCAAGGCGATCGAGGATCTGGTCGGATTCTTCGCCGTGCGGCCAGCGCGGGTGGCCTGCGACCTGCACCCCGATTATCTGTCGACGCGACTGGCCGAACAATTGGCAGCCGCTTGGGACGTGCCGCTGGTTCGCGTCCAGCATCATCATGCTCACGTGGCCGCCTGCGTGGCCGAGCATCATCTGCAAGGTCCCGTGCTGGGTTTTGCCTGGGACGGCACAGGTTACGGTCCCGATCGGACCGTCTGGGGCGGCGAGGTCCTGATGGGAGATGAGAACGGGTACCGTCGCGTGGCTCATTTGCGCACCTTCCCCTTACCCGGCGGCGATGCGGCAGCGCGGGAACCTCGGCGATCCGCCTTGGGGATCTTAAGCGAGCTGTTAGGCGACCGGGCGAGACCGTTTGCAGAGCGCTGGTTCACCGGCGCCGAAAGCGAAACGTTGCTGGCCGCCCTGAAGCGTCCTGGCCTGTTCCCCCGTACCAGCAGCTTGGGGCGGCTGTTCGACGCCGTAGCCGCCTTGTGCGGGCTGCCCGATCGTGTATCGTACGAGGCTCAGGCGGCCATCGATTTCGAGTTCGCTGTCGCTGCGGGCGTTCAGGAAAGCTACCCGCTGCCGCTGACGGATGCGGATCCGGCGATCGGGGACTGGGAACCGCTGGTTCGAGGCGTTTTGGACGATCTTGCGCACGGGGTGCCGACGGGCACGATCGCCGCAAAATTCCATCACGGCCTGGCCGATTGGGCGGTGGAAGTCGCCCGACGATTCGAATGCCCCCAGGTCGTGCTCAGCGGCGGCTGCTTCCAAAATCAGATACTCCAGTCATGCGTGAGCCGGCGGCTGACTGCCGCCGGCTTTCGCGTGTTTACGCACCAATGGGTTCCTCCCGGGGATGGTGGACTCGCATTGGGACAGATCTTCATCGCAGCAAAGCAAAAGTAAGGATTGAATCTATGTGCTTGGGAATCCCTGGCAAAGTCCTGTCCATCACCGAACGTGACGAACTGCCGATGGGCCGAGTGGAATTTGGCGGTATCGTCAAAGAGGTCTGCATGGCCTACGTCCCGGAGGCCGAAGTCGGCGACTATGTATTGGTTCATGTGGGGTTCGCCATCAGCCGGATCGATGAACAGGAAGCTCAAGAGATCTTCCAATACATCGAACAGATCGGCGAATTGTCGGAACTGGCCGATGCGGAACCCGAGGCGTTCCAGAGTCTGCAGGATGTGTCTGGGGGAGGACCAACGTGAAGTACGTCGACGAGTACCGAAACGCGGACGCGGTCAAGCAGTGCGCCGATGCGATCCATCGGCTGGTCACTCGACCTTGGAACATCATGGAGATCTGCGGCGGCCAGACGCATGCGATCGTTCGATTCGGCCTGGACGACATGCTGCCCAGCCAGATCACCATGATCCATGGCCCGGGCTGTCCGGTCTGCGTGACGCCCGTCGAGATCATCGACAAAGCGCTGGCGATCGCCGCACGGCCCGAAGTCATCTTCTGCTCGTTTGGCGATATGCTGCGAGTGCCCGGTTCCCGAAACGATCTGCTGACCGTCAAATCGATGGGCGGTGACGTGCGAATCGTCTACTCGCCCATGGACGCGGTGCAACTGGCCCGGCAGCACCCCGAGAAACAGGTCGTCTTCTTCGCCATCGGCTTCGAGACCACCGCACCGGCCAACGCGATGGCCGTCCTGCAAGCCGAACGTTTGGGCTTGGAAAACTTTTCGGTCCTGGTCTCGCACGTCCTGGTGCCACCGGCGATGCGAGCCGTGTTGGGATCGCCGCGCAATCTGGTCGATGGATTCCTGGCCGCCGGTCATGTGTGCGCTGTGATGGGTACCCAGCAGTACCAGCCGATCGTGGAACAGTTCCGCGTGCCGGTGATCGTAACGGGCTTCGAGCCTCTGGACATCATGCAAGGCATCTACATGTGCCTGAAACAGCTTGAATCAGGCCAGGCCAGTTTGGAGAACCAGTATGCGAGGGTCGTCCGCAGTGCTGGCAATCCGGCCGCTCGAGCGCAACTGGACAAGATCTTCGTTACCGTGGATCGTCAGTGGCGCGGTATCGGAACGATCCCCGCCAGCGGCTGGGCGTTGAACGAAGCGTATGCCCGATTCTGTGCCGACCGCCGCTTTGAGGTCCAGCACATCGTGGCGGACGAACCGGCCGAGTGCATCGCTGGCGCTGTGCTTCAAGGGCACAGCAAACCTCACGATTGCGCCGCGTTCGGGGTTCGCTGCACGCCCGAGCAGCCGCTGGGTGCTCCGATGGTTTCCGCCGAGGGCGCCTGTGCCGCCTATTACCGCTACCGCCGACAAAGAGCGCCGTCGACCGCCTGAGAACTGAGACCCCTCTTGGCGCAAATCGTCGAGCGCGCGATCTTTTGGCGTTTCGCATTTTGTGAACTCAAGTCGAGGCAACTCGTGTATCGACGTATTCCAGACTTTGTTAGACTAATCCCCTAGCGGCGGAATCCGGCCAAAGGCTACGAGCTTATCGCCATTGACCTCCTCGACCACGAGCGGGCGGTAGTTCCGCGCGAATCTGGTATAAGCGAGAACCGGAAGTTTGACGTAAACTGAGTCGTTGCAGAGTTTTCACAGGTCGAATGTATGGCCAACGTCGTTGACATCAAACCCGAAATGATTCGCTGGGCGGTTGAACGCTCTGGCTTGCCGCTCGATGACTTCCCTGACGAAGTTGAACGCTGGATACAGCGACAGGCTAAGCCCACGCATTCCAAACTGCAGAAGTTTGCCAAAAGGGCGATGGTCCCGTTCGGCTTCCTTTTTTTGAATGAGCCACCAGCGGAAGAGATCCCCATGCCAGATTACCGGACGCTTGACGATGGTGGCGTCCAGCGACCAAGTCCGAATTTGCTGGATACGGTTTACGGCATGCGTCGTCGGCAGGCGTGGATGCGGGAATACCTTATTGAGAATGGCCAGGGACCGCTACCGTTCTTGGGGTCGTTTTCGACGCAGTCGCCTGTCAGGGCAACCATTTGCGCGATTCGGCGCGAATTGAATCTGCCTCTGGATTGGGCACGGGAGCACAAGACATGGGAAGGGGCGCTTAGGTTTTTCGCACGACAGGTGGAAGCGGCTGGAGTGCTGGTCTTTTTCAATGGGGTCGTTGGCAACAACTCACATCGCGCACTCGATCCCGAAGAATTTCGCGGATTCGTGATCAACGATGACATTGCACCGTTGATCTTCGT
The DNA here is from genome assembly GCA_007695205.1 of Planctomycetaceae bacterium. Taxonomy (GTDB): domain Bacteria; phylum Planctomycetota; class Planctomycetia; order Pirellulales; family Pirellulaceae; genus SKKK01. The sequence goes on along the minus strand of REEF01000221.1, from coordinate 10,766 downwards.
CAATGCGGCGGACACCAAGGGGGCGCAGATGTTCACGGTGGCGCACGAGTTGGCGCATCTGTGGATTGGCGAGAGCGCATTATTCAATCTGCCGATGCTTGACCCCGGCGGAAGCGATGTGGAAACGTTTTGCAATCGTATTGCCGCCGAATTACTTGTTCCGGATGAACGAATCCGCGTTACATGGGAACGAGTCTCGGGCTTGGACAAGCCGTTCCATCGACTAGCAAGGCATTTCAAAGTCAGTCCAATTGTGATTGGTCGCCGAGTCAAGGACCTGGGATTGATAACACCTGCAGAGTTCTTTGGGTTTTATCACGCCTATCGCGACGAGGTTGCGGAAGCAAAGCGGAAAAAACCCTCCGGCGGCGACTTTTACCGCACTCAAAATGCCCGACTGGGGCGACGTTTCGGACAGGTCGTGGCAACGGCCGCAGAGTCGGGGGCGCTGTCCTGGCAGGAGGCCTATCGACTGACCGGGCTTTTTGGGCAAACATTTGATCGGTACATATCGTTTCTCCGGAAGCAGGTATGAAGACCCACAGCGAAGCAGCGTTTGAAACGGTGCTTGTCCAAAAGCTTGTCGCAGGCGGCTGTCCGAGGACGGGATTTGTTCGAGCGGTTTGCATCCATTATCTTTTACAAAAGTTTTACGAACCGGATGCCTGGTGGCGATACCTTGTTTTGCCCGAGCGATTACAATCCTGCGTCTAGGCAAGTAAGTACTTCCTGGATCACAAACCAGTCGTTCGACACCTAGAGGTAGCTTTGATGATTTCTGAGACCGAAGCGTTGCAGACCACGGAATTCGATGATGGTGCGGTTGCTATCCCGACGCCGGGAGCCACGGGTCGGGAACATGAAGAAGAACAGCATCGTGCGGCGCCCACGGTGCGAAAGCATCTGCCCGATGGGATCGACTGGCCGGTCGTCACCTGGATCGCGTTGGTGCATGCCGGCGCGTTGGCGGCTCCTTGGTTCTTCACCTGGAAAGCCTTGGGGCTGTTCGTCGTATTGGTGTGGATGACTGCCAGCTTAGGCGTTTGCATGGGGTACCATCGCTGTCTGACTCATCGCAGCTTCTCGACCTACCGACCCATTCGTTGGTTGCTCGCTTTCCTCGGCCAACTCTCTGGCGAAGGCTCGGCGCTGGTGTGGGTGGCGAACCATCGCCAGCACCATCAGTTCAGCGACAAAGACGGCGATCCTCACTCTCCACGCGACGGATTCTGGTGGTCGCACATGCTGTGGTTCATGCCTGCCGTGCCTCGTGGACAATTGGACGATCATCTCCGCCGCTATGCGCCGGATTTGTACAAAGATCGAGCGATGCACGTGTTGCATGCGATGTTTCTGCCCATGCACATCGTTCTGGGTGTGGTCCTGTTGACCGTCGGCTGGTTGGGCTGGGATTGGCAAACGGGCATGTCGTTTTTGATCTGGGGACAGTTCGTGCGGCTGGTGTACGTTTTCCACATCACGTGGTTTGTCAATTCGGCCACGCATGTATGGGGCTATCGGAATTATGAAACCAGCGACAACAGTCGCAATCTGTGGTGGGTAGGCCTGCTGGCCTTCGGGGAAGGCTGGCACAACAACCACCACGCGTTCCAACGCATGGCTCGTCAAGGCCATAAGTGGTGGGAACTGGATATCACCTACTGGGTCATCCTGGCCTTGGAAAAGACAGGACTAGCCTGGAACGTGGTCAAGGACCTACCGAGTCAGCAACGTCCGGCCTGAGGCAAACTCGCTTGCGGCGTTTTATCAAGGCGCCAGCAGTAATCGGGCGGGGGCTTCCAAGTAGCCGATCACTTCGTTCAGGAATCGAGCGGCAGCGGCGCCGTCGACCAATCGATGATCGTAGGCCAGGCTGAGCGGCATGACCAGTCGCACGGCCATCTGGTCGTTTTCCAAGACGCGTGGCATCTTGCGGCTGCGGCCAACCAGCAGAATCGCCACTTCGGGGACGTTGATGATCGGCGTCGAGTAGGCGCCGCCGATCGCGCCCAGATTGCTGATGGTGAACGTTCCGCCGCGCAGATCCTCGATGGAAAACTCGTTATTTCGAGCGTTTTCGGCGATGGTGCTTAACGCCCTGGCGATCTCGGGGAACGACATGCGATCCGCGTTTCGCAGCACGGGCACCACCAGCCCTCGGTCGGTGTCCACGGCGATCCCGATATTCACATAGTCCTTGTAAACGACCATGCCGTTATCGATGTCGACCGAGGCGTTCAACACGGGATTGTTTCGCAGGGCCATCGCCACCGACTTGATGACAAACGGCATCGAGCTCAAGCGGACTCCCCGCTCGGCATAATCGCCTTTGCTGGACACCCGGATGCGTTCCAATTCGGTGACGTCGGCGTCGTCGAAGTTGGTGACTCGCGGACAGGTCTCCCACGATTTGTGCATCTGAGCTGCGATGGTACGTCGGATCTTGGACATGCGTTCGATGCGTACCGGTCCCCAATTATCGCTGGACGGCGCTCCGGGTCCGGTGGCCGCCGGGGTGGGCGTCGATGCAGCTTGCTTGCTGGCTTGGCGGACCGCTTCCAGCACATCTTCACGGGTGATCCGTCCACCTTCGCCGGTGGCCGTGACGCGTCGCAGATCCACGCCGACTTCGCGTGCGAATCGCCGGATGGCTGGACCGGCAGCGATTTCGCCCAGTTGTTCCGCAGCAGGCTCGGCCGCAACCGGCTTGCTGGCTGGGGTCGCCGCGGGCTGCCTACTGGCTTTCTTGGGCGTAGCGGGTTCGTCGCGTTCGTCGTCCGCTTCGTCGTCCCGCCCGTCGTCTGCCGTCGGTTTGGTTTTCGTAGCCTTTTTCTCTTTCGCCGGGGTCGCCTTTGGCTCTTCTGCCGCCGGTTCTTCGGCTTTCTCCTCGGTCGCAGCGGGCGATTCCTTCGACGGCGCCGCCGATTTACTCTCGGACGCCTCACTTGCCTCGACCGCGATCAGCGGCGCCCCCACGGCGACGCTTTGTCCAACGTCAACCAGGACTTTGGTCACTCGGCCCGCGTGAGTGCTGGGCACCTCGACCGTCGCCTTGTCCGTTTCCAACTCGACGATCCCTTGGTCTTTGCGGATCGTTTCACCTTCGCGTACCAGGATCTCTAGGATATCGCCCGAGTCCACACCATCGCCCAAATCGGGTACCTTGATTTCGATGCTCATCTTCGTTCGTCTTGTCTGGCTGATGAAAAAAGGGAGTAAAAGACCTCTCAGGTTCAGGCCCAGAGCGGATCTTGCTTTTCGGGATCGATCCCCAGTTCCTGGATGGCTTTGGCCACCGTTTTGGCGTCCAGGTCTCCTTGTTGTTGCAGGCCGTACAAGGCGGCCACCGTGATGCTCTGGGCATCGACTTCGAAATGCCTTCGTAAACTCTCACGCGTCTCGCTGCGACCCATGCCGTCACATCCCAGCACGCGGAACGCACCGGGAATCCAAGGCCGAATCTGGTCGGCAACGGCTCGGACATAGTCCGAGGCGGAAACGAACAGACCGGATCGGTCGGCGAGGATCTGTTCCAAGTAACTCTTTCGCGGTTTCTTGGTGGGATGCAGCATGTTCCAACGTTCGCATTCTCGAGCGTCGCGGTGCAGTTGATTGTAGCTGGTCACGCTCCATACCTGGCTGGATACCCCGTACTTGTCCGCCAGGATTTGTTGAGCGGCCAGCGTCGAGTTCAGGATCGCACCGCTGCCCAGCAGATGGACGTGATGTTTGCCGCCTGCATCGACGGCCGAGAAGGGGTACATGCCGCGGATGATCCCCTCTTCGACACCTTCGGGCATCGCCGGCATCACGTAAGGTTCGTTCTCGACGGTCAAGTAATAGATGGCCGTTTCGCCGTCGGCATATAAACGCTTCAACCCTTCCATGACGATCACGGCCGTCTCGTAAGCGAACGCCGGATCATAGGCTCGCACCATGGGAAAGGCGATGGCGTTTAACAGGCTGTGTCCGTCCTGATGCTGCAGGCCTTCGCCGTTGAGCGTTGTCCGGCCCGCCGTACCACCGATCAAAAAGCCTTTGGCACGCGAGTCCATCGCGGCCCAGATCAAGTCGCCGATCCGCTGGAAACCAAACATCGAATAGTAGATGAAGAACGGAATCATGTTGACGCCATGATGGCAGTACGCGGTCCCTGCGGCGATGAACGAAGACATCGATCCGGCTTCGGTGATGCCCTCTTCCAGGATCTGTCCGTCCTGAGCTTCCTTGTAGTACATGAGCTGCTCCGAGTCGACCGGCTCGTACAACTGGCCTCCATGAGCATAAATGCCGATCTTGCGGAACATGCCTTCCATCCCAAACGTTCGCGATTCGTCGGGTACGATCGGGACCACGGACTTGCCGATCTTCGGATCGCGGCAGAACTTGTCCAGCAGTCGGACAAACCCCATGGTCGTCGACATCTCTTTGCCCTTGCTGCCGCCGAGAAACTCCTCGTATCCTTCCAACGTCGGGACATCGATCGTCGGGAACTCACGAGGACGACTGGGCACCGGCCCACCCAACTGCTCGCGCCGACTCTTCAGGTACCGGATTTCAGGACTATCGTTCGCTGGGCGATAGAAGGGCGCCTTGGCCAAATCGTCGTCCGAAATCGGGATGCCAAAGCGGCTGCGGAATTCTCGTAGTTCTTCCTCGTTGGCCTTCTTCTTCTGGTGAGCGATGTTGCGGCCCTCGCCCGTCTCGCCCAAGCCGTACCCCTTGATCGTCTTGGCCAAGATGACCGTCGGCTGGTCCTGATGCTCGATCGCCGCCTGATAGGCCGCGTAGACCTTCTCCGGATCATGTCCCCCGCGTCGCATCCGCTCCAGCCGCTCGTCAGAGTACCGCTTCACCAACTGCAACAACTCGGGATACTTGCCGAAGAAATGCTCGCGGATGTACGTTCCCGGCATGGCGGTGTATTTTTGGTACTGGCCGTCCACGCACTCGTCCATCCGCTTGACCAGCAAGCCGGATTCGTCCTTCTCCAGCAGCGGATCCCAATCATCGCCCCAGACCACTTTGATGACGTTCCAGCCAGCACCACGAAAGAGGGCTTCCAGCTCTTGGATGATCTTACCGTTGCCGCGTACCGGACCGTCCAGACGTTGCAGGTTGCAGTTGATCACGAAGATCAGATTGTTCAGTTTCTCGCGAGCCGCCAGCGTAATCGCGCCCAACGTCTCGGGTTCGTCGCACTCGCCATCCCCCAGAAAGGCCCAAACCTTCTGGTTGCTCGTGTCCTTGATCCCGCGATCCCGAAGGTACTCGTTGAATCGCGCCTGGTAGATGGCCATGATCGGCCCCAAACCCATCGAAACCGTGGGAAATTCCCAAAACTCGGGCATCAGCCACGGGTGCGGGTACGAGGACAGACCGGGAACCGGTTGGAGTTCGCGGCGGAAGTTGTTCAGATTCTCTTCGTCCAATCGGCCCTCGAGGAACGCCCGAGCGTACATGCCGGGCGACGCATGCCCTTGAAAGTAGATCTGGTCCCCGTCGAACCCCGACTCGCCACGGCCGCGGAAAAAGTGGTGGAAGCCCACTTCGTACAACGTCGCCGACGATGCAAAGGTGGAGATGTGCCCCCCAATCCCATCGAACTGCTTGTTCGCCCGCACGACCATGGCCATCGCGTTCCAGCGAATGATGCTCTTGATCCGCCGCTCCAGTTCGCGATTACCCGGATACACCGGTTGCCGCGATACCGGGATCGTGTTGATGTACGGGGTGTTCGAGGCCATGGGTAACTCGACACCCTCCAAACGAGCCCTCTTCTCCAGCATGGAAAGCAAGAACTTGACCCGCTCCGGACCTTTGCTTCGAAGCACATACTCCAAAGAATCCAGCCACTCCCCAGTCTCGATGGGATCTGGATCAGGCGATTGTGCCGTCACCCCCTCGACTTGGCTTCCTCTCTGTTCCAAAACGGCAGTATCCGAATCGTCCATATTTTTCCTAACCTTATCGGCGAAAGGTATGTTTTGCCATCTACGTGAAGAAGTATAGGGTATTTCATCCGCGCAAAGAACCCGGTCGCGGTCAAGCGAACGGCTTGCGTCGAACGCCCAGCCAGCGACAGAGGCTTTAGCAGGCGCGAAGCCTATTGTTCTCGATCGGGCGATGTGCGTAAAGATCGAAAGCTGGGCAGCCGATCGCCCCAAACGATGGTCACACTTGGGCCGTCACCGAACCAGCACGTCGGTCTTTTTAGTCAACGTGCGAAGATGGTCGATGATGTGGCTGCCCCAAGGCACCCGCTCCTGCACGATTTCCTTTAACCCGTCTTTCGTGGGCTTGAACCGAATGCTGGACAATGCGTTCATTCGGTATTCGATGAAATCCGGGATATCGTGCTCCAGATGATAGTCTTCACGTTTCAGGGTCGATTGGCTCTCGAACAACTGCGACAGATTATAGTGGTTGCCGTCCACCGTGTTGCGACGCATTACCAGTTCGTAACCCGTTTCGAACAGCACCAGCAAGGCGACCGCCGTGGCGATGATGGCGGTCGGCACCGGATAGAAGTCGACGCCGGATTCATAGAAGACCCAGCGGAACTGAGCAACCAGCCAGTTATGCTGCTCTGGTGCATCACGCAAGACCATGGCCACGATCAAGCCGAGTACGGCGACCATTAGCCCCCCTATCAGAGTGTGGCCAAATCGAGGATCGAAGCCGAGTACCACCACGACGTAAATCACCAGCATGATGGCCATCCACCCCAGAATCTGGGTGTCCGCTCCCAACGAATACAAGCCGAGCAGTACGTAGGCCACCGCCGGACCGGTCCACGCGGCGACGATCGGGTCGACGGAGATCCAACGCATTTTTCGGCGTTCCAAGTTCGCTTGGGCTCGCATCAAGAACCAACGATTTACGGCGGCCGGTGGCCCAAACACATAGCCCACCACCAGATAACTAAGGATGTGCACAAACAACCGAAGCAGACGAACCAAAGAATTTCCCGCAGAAGCCATGATCTCTTCTCCCATTGCTGATCGACAGGTCGGATCGCCCCCAACCCTTGCTGATTCTGGTTTCCCCAGAACTCCGTGTCAAGTATCGATCGCGCATCTTGCCAGGACACCCAGTTTATCCCGAATGGCATAGGCCGCTGTGTCAAATCGTGTGGTGCTGTGAGGATTCTGCCGGCTGTGCTGGCTTTCGGTCTTTTTTGCCGCTTATCGCCCGGCTTGGAAGTTGCCCACGGCTTCGCTGGTTCGTAACGCCCGATCGTAGATCCGCAGCGAGCGGACGACGGGCCCGATTCGCAGGGTCGAGCAGCCGATCGGCGTGCGCAACGTGGGGCTGAAGCGGCCCCAGCCAAATTGCCGTTGGTCATGGCCATCACACAACACGCCGTCCACCACAAACGTGATGATCTTGGGGCCGCCGTCGACGATGATGCACACGTGGTGAAGTTGTCCGGCCCGGATCGCGCCGGGATCCGAGTCCCAGACGGCTTGTTGGCGGCCGTCGTTCATTGTGATGGCCAGCGTGCCGGTGTCGGTGGTACCGACCAGCAGCCCCGCTCCGGTCGCGTCACGGCTGTCCAGGATCGTTTGGCCAGCGTCCACCGAATCGAGTTCCAGCCACAGGTCCAGACTAAAACCGGCTCGCAGATCCCGCACCCCATGATCCATTCGCCGCGTGTCGCGGACGTTCAGACGTGGCAGATCGGGCATCGCTGCTTCTTCCGGCATCGAACCGTTGGCAGGCAGCTCCAGCACCAAACCGGATCGTGCGACGCTTTGGTTTTCCCATTGACCGAACAGATCGTCCAAAATCGTCTTGGGGATTTCGTGCACGCGAGCGATCTCCTTTTGAGTCTCGGTCACGTAGAAGTTGCCGTCCTGTTCGATCAGATCCGGATAGCTCATGCGGATGTACGGATCATCGTCGTACAGCAGGATCTCCGGCTGAGACCACTCGATGCGTTTTCCTTCGGGCGTATCGACTTCGCGCCCGGCCATCAGCCAGGCTGGGTTGCGATCATCGTACGGGCTTCGTCCGCCGCGGCCACCGGCCCCCAGTTCGCCGATCCAGCGACCGCCGTGGTTATGGAACCAGTACAAGAACATGCCATTGGAGCAGTTCCAGGCGAAGTTCGCGGCTCGCGGATTCTTCACTCGCCGCCCACCCGGCGTGTACGTCTTGTATGCAGGCTCCGTCCACGTGTGCCCGCCATCGCGGCTGTAGGCCGACGCGGGCCAGCCGTCGATCGTACGGTAGACGCAGTACAGCGAACCATCGCTCAACTTGACCAGGCTCTGCTCCTCCGCCACGCGCCCGCCGCCATGGGGAGTGCGTAAGCCGATGTCGCCGTCGGGCAGGGTCTGGAATTCGATCTTGGTCGGGTCGCGTTCGGTCAGGATATTGCGGCTTTTGAAGAAAGCGCCTTCGGATTCCGCCAGAAAACCGGCCCCCAACGCGCCGATTTTGTGAATGACCATGATCGCGGCATCGTCCAGAATCAGGGGGCGCCCCACATTCCAGAAGAACCGCCGCTGGCCGCCGTACACGTTTTCACGATCGCATTGGAATTCACGGATCGGCACCTGGTAACGCTGGTCGGACCAACTGCGTCCATGATCGTCGCTGAATTTGAACACATAGTAGCCCTGGACGTCCACGCGAGTAAAAACGGCCCCATCTTCGCTTTTCACCTGCCGATGGTTGTCCGTGTTGTGGTTGTAGAAGGCATAGACTCGGCCGTAGGGCACTTTCAGCAAGACGGCATAGCTGGCTTCGGGGCCATCGGCCGGTTCGATCGGTACCATCGGTTCCCACGTCCGGCCTCGATCCGTGCTGCGCATCGAGACGATATGTTGGCCGCTGGCGCCCTCGACGCCCACCCCCGTGGTCAATACACACAGCCAGGCCCCATCATCGGTCTGGACGACATACGGCTGATCGGCATACCCCACACTGGGAATCTCCCACCCGTTGCTGATATGCCGCGAGTCGGGAACCACCGATGCGCCCGCCGCCCCACCCGGTTGCGCGCCTTGGATCCCATCCCCGAGCAGCAAGCACCCTACCATCACCGCGACAGCCAAAACCGTGGAAATCAAGCGCGCGCTCATCGGGCAAAGCTCCTGTTCGAGTGGGAAAAATTCGGGCAGAATGCTGTCCGCACCCCGCCACCATACTCGGATCCCTCGCAATGGCAACCCGTCTACTCACCCATTTTGGCACACACCATCACGCAGGTCATCGGCATAGTGTTTTGTGATCTCACACACGGCAAATCCTTCGAACAAGCCATCCAGAAGACGACAAGTTCGCCCACGAAGGAATCAGGTAACTTCGATCCGTTGAAGGATTCCAAGTGGTACCATTTCCCCAGGTGCTCATGTGGATACAAGGGGCGTAGGACCACGAACCTCAGCCCCCCCGGTTGTCCCGATGGTGGTTCCGCTACGACAACGGCTCGGCGTCGACTTCGCACCGTGCGGGAAATAACTGACGCACTTTCGGCCCCCTCACCCTGCCCTCTCCCCGGAGGGGCGAGGGGACATCGGACAGTTATTTCTCGAACGGTGCTTAGTAGCACGGATGGCAAAGCCGGGGCACGGATGAGTCGCCGATGAGTCGGAATCGCTGCAAAGGCTGTGAGTGTCTTAACCAGGCCTCGGCATTGCCATCGGGGTTGCTCGACTGGGTTGCGCGACTGGGCTACTCTCCTACCGTGGGCTGTCGACGGTTTGGCACTCGCCGTCACGCGGGGCAAGCAGCCGAAGTGTGTATTGCGTTGCGGTCAGGCGATCTCCAGAATACGCTGGATCTCCGGGCGGCCGTATTCGGCTTCGCCGGTCAGCACCTGCAGGTTGTCCAGGATCTGTGCTTCACCGCCTCCGTGCGTATGGCCGCATAAGACGAGCAACTGGCAACCGGGGTTCGCTTCTGCGGCTTGCAGTAGCACGTCGCCCACGGCTTTGCAGGAAAAGTGGGGCAGCCAGTTGTCGTCACTGATCTGCTGCTGATGCCAGGTGGCTTCACGGAACGGCGGAACGTGCGTGATGACGATCACGTACCTGTAACGCCCCGTTACCTCTGCCAGTGCCTGCTGGAAATGCCTCGCGGCTTCGTCGCCCAGTTCCTGCAGAACTCGACGCAGGCTCTCACGCGGATGGCTGACTTCGCGGCGCCAGCCTCTCAGTTCTTCGATCAGCCGATAGTCGTTGAGCATGACGGTCGAGCCTGTGAAATCTCCCAGGCGTGCATCTGCCCAGCCGTCGTGGCCGATGATGGCTGTCTGCGGCGACAGTTCTACTGCGGTGGTCGCGCTCAGGTAGACCAGATGCGGAGCCTGTGCCGCCAGTCGCGTGACGGCCGACCGAGTTTCCACAATCGAGCCCCGATAGAAATCGTGGTTCCCCAACACGAAGAAGATCGGCCGCTGCAGATGATCCTGCATTTCGCGCAGATACGCTTCCACGTCATGGCTCTCCCCGATATCCCCGCTGATCGCCACGGCATCGGCCGCTTCCGACAGCGATTCCAGGAACCGCTGTCGCCCAGCCGCTTTGACGAAATTCAGATGGATGTCCGTGGTCCAGGCAAGTCGCATGGGGTATTCCCAGTTCGGCTAAGGTTCTGATTGTTCGAGTGGCAGTTCGGTTTCCTTGGATTTGACCATTGCGGCGTCCAATCCTGCAACCCGAAATCCCGTATCGACTGCTGAAGGATAGCAATCAGCGGGCGGGGTCGGGAGTCGTTTTCGGGGAACGACCTACCATATGGAAACGAGCTTGCCC
>REEF01000279.1 GCA_007695205.1 Planctomycetaceae bacterium | reverse complement strand
TGGCATCCGAGTCCCCATGATCGCGCGCTGGCCCGGCAGGATCGAGCGCGGCCGGGTCGATCACACGCCCTGGTATTTCACGGATGTCCTGCCAACCTTCGCCCAACTCGCCGGAGCGCCCGTGCCACGCGGCATCGACGGCGCCAGCATCGTCCCATCCCTGCTCGGACGCGCGCAACCCGAGCTTGCCGATCGCTTCATGTACTGGGAGTTTCATGAAGGCGGCTTCCAGCAGGCCGTCCGGCAAGGCGAGTGGAAGGCCGTCCTGCCCCAGCGCGGCCAACCCATGGAGCTCTATCACCTTCCCACCGATATCGCCGAAAGCCGAAACGTCGCGCCCGACAACCCCGACATGGTCGGCCGCATTACCGAGTATCTCAAGACGGCCCGCACTGAATCCGAAGAGTGGCCGGTTGGATAGTACTACAACGCTATGTCGGCTTCCATTGACATCGTATCAGGGTATTGAGCGTAATGCCCAACTCATGTAATCGCCGGATCGTTTGCTTGCGATGGCTTCTGGCGGCCTTGGCGTTGCGCTGTTGGGTTACGGCCAGTTGCGCGCTGATCGCCTCGGCCCGCCGCCGGGAGCAGCGGCCGCCGGCGAACCACACCGCGACCAGCATGCTCAAGGCCGTGGCGATCTGGTTGAGCGTCAGCGCCTTTTTCCCCCCGACCCCCGGAATCGCTCCTGGTCGCATGCGTCCATCGGAACTCGGCCAGGAACAGGTGACTGACGCAACTGAGCAGCAGATGCCGGCTGATCGAGCCGAACTTGCGCACCTCGAAGTGGTCCATGCCCAGTTCCATCTTGCTGTCCTCGAACATCCGCTCGATCGTCCATCGGCTGAACGCCACCCGCAACATCGTCCGCACGTCCGTCACTTCCGGGGCGTTGCTGATGAAATACTTGATCTGGTTGGGGTTCAACACGTTCCTGGCCACGATCAGGTGGAACGGCCGGCCGCCGGAGGCGGGCAGGCCATGTTCATCCTTGAGATAGACCAGCAGGTGTTTGGCCTCCCACACCATCGGCCCCTTGCCGCCGTCCCTGATGTGATACCGGGTCCAGGGCCGGTCGCGCAGCCGCGGCGAGTGACGCAGCGCCTCATCCACCCGGGCCGTCGGATTGTCCTTGGCCTTGAGCCGGGGGTACTTCCGGGGCCGACCCGCCGATGCGGACGCCTCCAACTCGCGACCATGTCGTCGATGCAGCACCTCCGGACGCCGGGTCCAGACGTGGAAGTCCACCGGCACCTCGGCCACGTAGTTCTGCCCGCAGACGTCCAAAGCCCGCAAAAAAGCGGTGTTGCGGCCGTAGAACTCGTCGAAGGTCATCCACGCCAAACGCAGGCCGTTGGCCACGGCCCGGTGATACTGCCCAAGCGCGATCGCGTGCTTGGTGCGATACACCACCTCCTCGGGCACGGCCGCTTGGGCGCAGCGGGCGCGGTCCTGGTGCCAGGTCTTCCCGGGCAGGTACAGTTCGCCGTCCAGCAGCGTGTGAAAGGCGGGGCGGGTTCCCCGCTCGGGCGTGGCATAACCCAGATGCACGCTGACGACGCAGTTGTCCACCTTGCCCGCCGCGCCGCAGTGCTGGCGCTGGACGCAGGCGGTCTTGTCGCCCTTCTTCAGGAAACTGGTCTCGTCGATGATGCCCACCGCCTGGTCGTGATGATGTCGCCGGGCGATGTACTGCTGTAAACGATCGCGCATCAACGGCTCGTCCCAACGCGAGAGACTCAAGAACTCCTGCAACGTGCGCGGCGGCGTGCCCGCGGCATCGGCGATGGGCTCGACGCTCTTGCGCGGCAGGTTGCCGAGCTGGCCCCGCACGTAGGTGGCCAGATGACCGCGCGTCTGGGAGCGGGCGAAGCAGTCGTCGAACTGGCGCAGGAAGCGGGTCAAAGCGGGCTTGAGTTGAAGAATCGTGTCAGCATCCATGCCAAAGGTCTCCTTGCGGGGGAACTCCCACAAGTTGCCTTCGGACAGAAAGATGCGAAAACTTGAGCTTTTTTAGCGTTGTAGTACTAACCCGGCAATAAAGTACCGGTCGTCACCGTTGTACGATCATGTCATTGGATTCCCGTCGAATCAGTCGTGAAATGCTCAAGGAACGCCGCCATCAGGCCATTCGGTTGCATGAGGCCGGTCATGGCATCGCCCAGATCGCCACGCTCGTCGGGGCGCATCGGAACACCGTCGGCGGCTGGGTCAACCGGTATCGGCGTGAGGGCGAAGCAGGCTTGGAAGTTCAGCGGATCGGCCGCCCGGTCGGCAGCGGCCGGAAGCTGACCCTTCCGCAGGAAAACACCATCCGGAAGATGGTCATCGACAAACACCCCGAGCAGATGAAACTGCCCTTTGCCCTCTGGACCCGGGATGCGGTCCGGCGATTGGTCAAGGAGCGACTGGGTATCGATCTGCCTGTCCGAACGATGGGGCTGTATCTGAGCCGCTGGAAGATGACGCCGCAGAAGCCGCTCAAGCGGGCCTACGAACGCAACCCCAAGGCCGTCCGCGACTGGATGACAAAGGAATATCCCTTGATCCAAGCCATGGCCAAACAGGAAGATGCGGAAATTCACTGGGGTGATCAGACCGGGATCAACAGTCAGGATCAGGTGGGGCGCGGCTACGCTCCCCAAGGCAAGACTCCGGTCATTCGAACCAAGGGAACACCAGAGAAGATCAACATGATGTCCACGGTGACCAACCGAGGGACGCTCCGGTTCATGTTCTACCAGGGATCGATGAACGCCTCGCGACTGATCGATTTTCTCGGTCGCCTGATTCGCGGCGCCAAGCGGAAGGTATTCCTGATCCTCGACAACCTGAAGGTGCATCATGGCCGCAAGGTCAAGGATTGGGTGGCCGCGCGGTCGGACCGGATTCAGCTCTTCTTCCTGCCAAGTTACAGTCCGGACCTGAATCCGGATGAATATCTCAATGGCGACTTGAAGGCAAGGTTGCGTAACCGCAGCCAATCCCGGGAGAAGGGGCGGCTGAAGGCCCAGGCGCTTTCAATCATGAGAGAACTTCAGAAGAAGCCCGAACACATCCGTTCGTACTTCCAGCATGAGGCCGTCCAGTATGCACGGTAGATAAATGCCGGGTTAGTAGGAACGGAGTAACGATATTCATGGCGAACAAGGAACAGCCCCCAGGGATCCACCCCGCCCCACATGACGAAGTAGCCGGCGTAGAGGTTGCCGCCATCGACATACCCCAGCGGATCGCGTTGCATGAAGCGGCCGAGGGTGGGGTGGTATTCGCGGTTCCGGGCCTGGTA
>REEF01000603.1 GCA_007695205.1 Planctomycetaceae bacterium | reverse complement strand
GGGAATGGGGTGGGGAGTCGTTTTCGGATAAAGCGTGTTCCATATGGTTGGTCGTTGACCGAAAACGACTCCCGACCCCTTTCCCGCTGGGTACCACCAAACGCAATCCGCCAGTCATCTCTTTGCCGATCCTTACCGAGTCGCCTGGCGCGGATTTCGGGGGGGTCACTCGTAGCGGAGCGATTCGATAGGATCCAAGCGGCTGGCTCGTCGCGCCGGATAATAGCCGAAAAAGATGCCGACGGCCGCCGCGAACAGAAAGGCGATGACGCCGGCCGGCACCGAGATCACCACCTGCCACTCGGAACCGCTGGACAAGGTGTTGATCAGCATGGTCAAGCCCGTCGAGGCGGCGACTCCCAAAGCAAAGCCGATCACCCCTCCGATGCAGGACAGCAGGACGGCTTCGATCAAGAACTGACGCAGGATGTCTTTGGGGCGAGCGCCCACGGCCATGCGGATGCCGATCTCGCGAGTCCGCTCGGTGACCGATACCAGCATGATGTTCATGATCCCGACCCCGCCGACGATCAGCGAGATCCCGGCGATCGAGGCCAATAACATGGTCATCGTGCCGGTGATCATGCCCAGGACCCTGGCGAATTCGTCGGTGTTTTGCACCTCGAAGTCGGCCGGTTCGCCGGGATGAATCCGATGCCGTTCTAACAACAGTTGCGTGATCTCGTTCTGAGCATCGGACATCTGCTGCATGGATCGCGCCGAAACCATGGCCAGATGCACGTGGTCGAACTCCGATCCCTGCAACCGCTTGCGGACCGTCGTAAAGGGCATCAGCACGATGTTGTCCTGCTCCTGACCGAACAGATTGACGCCCTTGGGTTCCAAAACCCCGATCACTTGGAACGGGATATTCGCGATGCGGATCGTCTGGCCCAGCGGATCGCTGGTCTGAAACAGCTCGCGGACCAACGTTTGCCCGATCACGCAGACTTTGGCGGCCGAGCTGATGTCCCGTTCGGTGAAGAACCCGCCGTGCCGTAACGGCCAATTGCGGACCGTCAAATAATCCGTCCCCACGCCCCACATCTCGCTGGGGCTCCAGTTCGTATTCCCATAGATGACCTGACCGCCGGCGCGGACCATCGCGCTGGCGGCCAGGACCGAGGGACATTCCGTCCGAATGGCCTCGACGTCTCGAGCTGTCAGGCTGGGCATTCCGGAACGTTGCACGCCACCGCTGCGACGACTGGCGGGCAAGACCACGATCACATTGGTTCCCAGCATCTCGAATTGGCTCTGCACCATCTGACTGGCGCTCTGCCCGATCGAGACCATCGTCGTCACGGCTGCGATCCCGATCACCACGCCCAGGATCGTCAAGCCGGCACGCATTTTGTTCTTGGCTAAAGCTCGGATGGCAACGCGAAACGTAAGCATGGTAGGTTGGGCTGCAAAATAGGTTGGGAAACGGTGTGCCGTTTGGACGCCCGCAGGCAACGGATCAATTCCTTTGCAAGCCGGTGACCAGCGACTGGTCTTCGGTCAATTCGCCCGAGACGATCTCCGTGTAACGATTGTCGCTCAAGCCCGTTTCGACCGCCACTGCTTGGAGGAACTCGCCATCCTCGACCCAAACGTGCCGCTGAGTCCGGCGGCGGCGTGCCACGGCGCGCTGGTCGGCCGAAATCTGTTGCTCGGAAGATGCCCGTTCCGCGCGGTCCACGACGCCGGTGCCGTCCAGCAGTCCACGGTCGGATTCGCGCACATGCTGGGGCTCCGGAAAGAATCGCAAGGCGGCGTTGGGGATCTTCAACACGTCCTCCCGCTGGTCGACCACAAACGACAGATTGGCCGTCATCCCAGGCAGCAACTTCAGTTCCGGATTCGCCGCAGCAACGATCACCGGATAGGTGACCACGTTCTGGATCGTGGTCGAACTGTAACGGATCTCCTCGATCACCCCCGGGAACAGATCGTCCATGTACGCATCGACTGTGAATTCCACCTTCAACCCACGCAGTTGAGCCTCGCGAATCAACCCGATATCCGCTTCGTCGATCAACGCGTGGACGTGCATCTTTTCCCGCATCTGCGGCGCGACGATGAACAACTCGGGAGTCTGAAACTGGGATGCCAACGTCTGGCCGGGGTCGATCTTGCGGTCGATCACGATCCCGTCGACGGGCGATCGAATGTAGGTATAGTCCAGGTTGGCTTGCGCGTTCTGCAGGCTGGCTTCGGCCTGCTGGACCGAGGCTTTGGCAACCAGCAGTTGAGCCTCCAGGGACATGCGGTTGAACTGCAGTTGATCCCGCTCGGTGTCCGACAGGAAGTCGATGTTCCTGGCTCGTAACGCCTCGCCCCGCTGTTCGTCGTTTCGAGCCTGCTGCAGCAGCGCCTCAACCCGCTGGACCTCCGCCTGACGCACCTGCAGGATCGCGGATTCCTGCTGGACAATCGCGCTGTAGATCGCGGGGTCAATGCGAGCCAGCAGATCATTCTCCTTCACTTCCTGGTTGAATTCTGCCGGCAACTCGACGATCGGCCCGGAAACAAAAGCACCGACCTGGACCGACAGCACGGGCTGGATCTGCCCCGTCGCATTGACCACGGCGATCAGATCGCCACGGACCACCTGGTCGGTACGCCATTGGGGCCGGTTGCGGTGCCGCCAATAGTCCACCGCCGGGCGATAAGCGGCCGCCGCGATCCCACCGATCACCAGCAAGACGATCAGAGATTTTACAAGCAAACGCATGGAGTTGCCGATCCGACCCGTACCGCTTCAAAGATCCAGTCAAAAACACCTGAAAGAATCCTAGGGAAATCGCTTCGATGAATCAAGGACGAATCAATAGCTTCAGAAAGACCGATCTACAGTATCGCGTCTTGTTCCTGGGCATGCAGCGACGACCAGGCCAGCTCGATGTCCGGAGTGTCCTGGACGATCAGTCCATCGCGTAACGCGATGATCCGCTTGGCATTCCGAGCGATCTCGGGGTCGTGCGTCACCAGAATGACCGTGATGCCGTTATCCTCGTTCAACCGCTGGAACAACTCGATCACCTCTCGGCTGGTCCGCGAGTCCAGGTTGCCCGTCGGTTCGTCACCCATCAGCAGCGACGGCTCGTTGATCAACGCCCGCGCGATGGCCACTCGCTGCTGCTGGCCTCCCGACAATTGGCCCGGGTGATGCCCCAAACGATCCCCTAAACCGACCCGTTCCAGCATGGCGATCGCCCGGCGGCGGCGTTCGCGAGCCGATACGCTGGCGGCGTACAAAAGAGGCAACTCGACGTTCTCCAACGCAGAGGTCCGCGCCAGCAGGTTGAAGTTCTGAAAAACGAACCCGATCCGCCGGTTCCGGATGCGAGCTCGTCGATCGGCCGTCAGGTTCCCCACCTCCTCGTCCGCCAGCCGATAACTGCCCGATGTGGGGCGGTCTAAGCACCCCACCGTGTTCATCAAGGTCGACTTGCCCGACCCGGACGGCCCGACCAGCGCCAGGTATTCGCCCTGCTGGATATCCAGCGACACGCCCCGCAACGCCTCGACCTGCACTTCGCCCAAATCGTAAATCTTCCGGATATCACGCAGTTCAATCAGGGTCATAGAAATCCGAGCCTCGTCGCGTTTGTCCCATGCAAATCGATGCATTCCCAGCATTTTGCACCTCGGTCGCCAGTCTATCATGCCTAACGCTGCCGAGAACAGCCAACAAAGTGCTTTGGTGATTCTGGTTGTTTGGCGTAGAATTCCAAGAACTGTCCAACGTGTACCGATCGACGGACACTTAAGGGAATATTGATGAGTGGTGGTGCGTTCGAAAACCGTGAGATCAGTCTTCGTGACCAGGAAGCCCTGTTTCACGAATTGGAAGGCGAAATTTCCGAGCAGCAGGATCAGTCGCCTGAGTCCCCGTGGTCGTATGTCATCAAACGCGGGAAGAAGCCGATCGCGCTGACGGGCGTCGAATGGCGGATCCTCAAGCTGCTGGCTTCCCGGCCGTACCACGCCTTTACGCCACGCTATATCGCCGACGCGGTTACGACCGATAGCCAACCGGTGACCGCAGATTCATTGCGCACCCATATCTCTTCACTACGCGACAAGTTGGGCTTTTTCGCTGACTACGTCCAAACCGTCCCCTACATCGGCTATCGCTTCCGCGAATAACCGGTCGGGCCCCGCGTTCGGCTTGGGTCAACTGCCGGTCCCCGTTCGGCGCGGGTCTCCCCGTTCGGCGTGGGTCTCCCCGTTCGGCGTGGGTCTCCCCGTTCGGCGTTCGGCGTGGGTCTCCGACCCCGCCGAAACCGCCGACCGAAGGTCTCCCGCGATAATTGGAGACCTTCGGTCGACCGAGTGGCTCGGTCGGAGACCGGCCACAACATCCCGCGTAGGACGGATTGCCAATCCGTCCTACTTTTTACGCAACCATGGGGGTTACTTGGACAAGGACAGACCCCACACCACGGCTTCTCTGGATCGGCAAATCTCTGACAGTACCCTAGTTTCCCTGATCTCTTTTTCTTACCATCCGTGTATCGGTAGCCATCCCTCATGAATTCATTTTTCCGTATTCGCGCTTGGTCTTGAAAGATTTCTGTCAAAAACAGGCAAGAACCTGGTTGAAATGAGATCGATCTTTGTCCATAATCGCAGTTTAGGGTCAGGAGAGTGGATGCTGGAGGGCTGTCGGGATGGCTTCGCAGATCAGCGCCGAGGAACGGCGGAGTCGGGTTTTGGAGTTGGTGCGGGTTCGAGGGTTCGCGGCGCTGCCCGAATTGGCGACAGAACTGCAAGTTTCCGAATCCACCGTCAGACGTGACCTAGACTTTCTGGAAGTCGTGGGTGTGGTGCGCCGCACTCACGGCGGAGTGTTCTATACGGGCCCATCGCCCAAATTGCCTCATTTTGACGTGCGGCAATCGGTCGAATGGGATAAAAAGCGGCAGATCGCTGATGCGGCCAGTCGCTTGATCGATCCAGGAGACACCGTGCTCTTGGACGGCGGCAGTACAACCTACGAGTTAGCTCGGCGATTGGTCGGCAAGCCGTTACAGGTGGTCACGAATTCGTTGCCGGTGGCCATGCTGTTCAGCACCACCGACACGGTGGACCTGGTGTTGATCGGCGGGAACGTCCACAGCCGCACGGGCGTGTCTCTGGGTCCGTATGCCAACGAGATGTTGACCAATTTGAACGTACAACGAGCCGTCTTGAGTGTGGCGGGCATTCACCAACGCGGGTTCTACAACAGCAACTTGCTGCTGGTCGAGACCGAACGTGCCATGATCAAGGCAGCCGACGAGGTGGTCGTGGTGGCTGACAGCACGAAGTTCGGACGATCCAGCTTGGCGGAGTTGGGCGGATTGAACGAAGCGGACGTGCTGGTGACCGACGACCAGATCGACGAGAAGTGGATCGCGATGCTGGACGCTGCGGGCGTGCGTGTGATCGTGGCTCCGCCGCTGCCGTCCGCTTGAGGTGGCGCCGGATGACCAGCGTGTTCGAAAGATCGGCAATGGGTTAGAGGATGGATGTTTAGGGAAGGGATGGACGGAGAATGACCATGGCTTCTGCAATCGAGCGAAGCGTGATTGAAAATATCGTGCGGCAGGTCGTGCTGCAGCAGTCGAGCGGACCGGGGCGAAACGGGACTCCGTGGTCGCCCAAGTTGGTCGTGAGCATCTCTGCGCGGCACGTGCATCTGACGGACGAGGATGTCGAAGTGCTATTCGGGCCGGGCAGCCAGTTGACACCCATGAAGCCGTTGTACCAGGACGGTTTTTATGCGGCAGATCAGACGGTGATGGTCGTCGGACCACGGCGGCGGATGTTGCCGAAGGTTCGCGTCCTCGGGCCGACTCGATCCCACAGCCAGGTGGAATTGGCCTTTACCGACTCGATCTCGTTGGGCATCGACGCGCCGATCCGGCACAGCGGCGACATCGCGGGAACGCCCGGATGTGTGCTGGTGGGTCCGAAGGGCGTGGTCGAGTTGAAAGAGGGGGTGATCCGGGCCGCGCGGCATGTCCACATGAGCCCGGAAGATGCTGCGTTTTACGGGGTGAACCACGGCGATTGGATGCGATTGCGAGTCAAATCGCCTCAGTGTTCGGTGGTACTGGAAGAATTAAAGGTGCGAGCGGAGCAGGGGATCAAGTTAGAGGTTCATCTGGACACGGATGAAGGCAATGCCTGCAATGTACAGGCAGCGACGAAGATCGAACTGATGAAGCACGAGCCTTGTACGTGTCGGAAAGCATAGCCGTCGGGTGACGGCAAGACCTGTTTTCGAGTCTCTTTTGCAGGAGAACCAGTAAGATGGCGAAGGCGATGGAAGCGTTGGGCATGATCGAGACCAAGGGATTTGTGTGTCTGATCGAAGCCACCGACGCGATGTTGAAGGCTGCTGACGTGACGTTCTATGGTTGGGACAAGGTGGGCAGCGGGATGGTTTCGGCGTTTGTCACCGGCGATGTGGCGGCTGTCAAAGCGGCGACCGATGCCGGAGCCAGCGCGGCCAGCCGGATCGGTGAAGTGATCAGCGTCCAGGTGATCCCCAGGCCTCACGAGGATCTGGGCATCGTCCTGCCGCCGCCACTGAAACATTCGGCGGGAAGCAAGTAGTCGATCAAGTTGTGACGTTAATTGAGGAAAACGAACCATGCAGAGTGCAATTGGATTGGTGGAAACCAAGGGTTTGATCGCGCTGATCGAGGCGACCGATGCGATGGCCAAAGCGGCCAATGTCGAGATCGTCAAGCGAATCCAGATCGGTGGCGGACTGGTGACGACGGTGGTCAAGGGCGATGTGGGCAGCGTGCGAGCGGCCGTCGAGGCGGGTGCCAGCGCGGCCAGCCAGGTGGGCGAGCTGATCAGCAGCCACGTGATCCCGCGACCGGCCGAAGGCTTGGTCCAGGCGTACCTGTCCTGAACTCCGGGAACGTGTGGCGGAGTGGCCTGAACCATGAAGATCCTGGTGGCAAATCTCGGTTCGACGAGTTTCAAGTACCGCTTGTACGACATGCAGGTCGAGCAGCAATTGGCTCGTGGCGGCGTCGAGCGGATCGGGGCGGACCAGAGCCATTGTTTTGTCGAGATCGGATCGCGTCGGCAAGAACTAACGGTGTCGGTTCCCGATCATGCGGTGGCCGTGCGGCAATGCCTGGACCAGTTGACCGATCCGGCCAGCGGGTGCTTGAGCGATGCGTCCGAGGTGTCGGCGATCGGCTTCAAGGCCGTCCACGGAGGCCGGTACTCGGGCGTCCAGCGGGTTACCCCGGACGTTCTGGCGGCGATGGAAGCCATGAACCCGGTCGCCCCGGCGCACAACCCGATGTACATCCGGGCGATGCGATTGTTGTCCGACAAACTGCCGGAGATCCCCTTAGTCGCCGCGTTCGAAACCGGGTTTCACGCGACGATATCCGATGCCTTACGACATTACGCGGTGCCTTACGAGTGGGCGGAAGAATACCAGATTAAACGCTGGGGGTTCCACGGCGCCAGCCATCGTTACATCGCCAACCGGACGGCCGATCTGCTGCAACGAGAAGATCTGCGAGTCATTTCGTGCCATTTGGGCGGTTCCAGCAGCCTGTGCGCCATACGCGGTCGGCAAAGCGTGGCCACGTCGATGGGCATGAGCCCTCAGTCCGGCCTGCCGCACAATAATCGTGTCGGGGACTTCGATGTGTTCGCGCTGCCGGTCCTGATCCAAGCCACCGGCAAATCGCTGGACGAACTGCTGGACGATCTGGCGGAACGCAGCGGGTTGCTGGGGATCAGCGGCGTCAGTTCGGACATCCGCGACGTGTTCCAAGCGGCCGACGCGGGCGACCGACGAGCAAAGCTGGCATTGGACGTGTTCCATGCCGAGATCCGTCGTTATCTGGGCGGCTTGTTGGTGGAATTGGGTGGGTTGGACGTGTTGGTGTTTACCGGCGGCATCGGCGAAAACGGCACCCGGACTCGGGCAGCCGTCTGTGCAGGACTCGGCGATCTGGGCATCGTACTGGACACGGAAGCCAACGCGGCGGCGAGCAGCGAACTGCCGATCCATGCCGCGACCAGCCGCACGCAGATCTGGGTGATGCCAACCAACGAAGAATGGATCGTCGCGTGCCAGTCGCGAGACCTGTTGATGGCCGAATCACCGCGAAACGAGAATGAGACGCCCCGTTTTTAAAGGGTAGAAGAAACCATGTTTGTCGCGCGAGTCACTGGATCGTTGGTCGCGACGCAAAAAGTCGCAGCGATGGTCGGCTGGAAACTGCTGATCGTCGAACCGTACCGATTGGAGCCTACCGAGCGCACCAGTTTGATGTCGACAGGCCGCACGTTTGTCGCCGTCGATACGTTGGGCGCGGGCGTGGATGACCTGGTGCTGATCACACAAGGCTCTAGCGCTCGAGCGACTCCGGAAACCAAGAGCATGCCGATCGATACGATCGTCGTCGGCATCGTGGACAAGGTCCACGTAGAATCCCACTGTGTTTATTCGCGAGAAGAGTAGCATGCAAATCGACGAAGTCATGATCCGTAACGTGGTGGCTCGGGTATTGGCCGAGGTGGGACCGATCCCACCGGTTGCCTCGCCCAGTCACACAGGACGCCACGGCGTATTCGAATGTGCCAACCAGGCGATCGCGGCGGCCAGCGAAGCTTTCGAGCGATTGTCCGAGTGTGGCATCGCTGACCGCAAACGCATCATCGATCATATCCGACGCATCTCGATCGAGCAGTCGGTGCCGTTGGGTACGATGGAGATGGAAGAGACTCGGATCGGCCGCTTGGAACACAAGATCGAAAAACTGAAGACCTTGGGCGAGAAGACGCCGGGCGTCGAGTTCCTGCGGAGCGAGGTGTACAGCGGCGACCATGGGTTGGCCGTGATCGAGCACGCACCGTTCGGCGTGATCGGCGCGATCACGCCCGTCACCCACTCGCTGCCGACCATCACGGGCAACGCGGTCAGCATGATCGCCGGTGGTAACACGCTGGTCGTCAACCCGCACCCCAGCGGCAAACGTGTCGCGGCCGAGGGCGTGCGGCGTTTCAACGAAGCCATCCATCGCGATCTGGGCATCGACAACCTGATCTGTGTGATCGCCGAACCGACGTTGGACACAGCCAAGACGATCTTCCAGCATCGCGATGTGCGGCTGATCTGCGTCACCGGCGGCGCGGCTGTCGCTCGGGCCGCACTGAAGAGCGGAAAACGGGCCGTCGTCGCCGGGCCAGGTAATCCTCCGGTGGTCGTCGACCAGACGGCCGACCTGCAGCGAGCCGCTCGATGCATCATCCAAGGCGCTTCCTACGACAACAACCTGCTGTGCATCGCCGAGAAGGAAGTGTTCGTGGTCGATCAAGTCTTCGACGAACTGATGGACGCGATGGAGCGTGCTGGGGCCGTGCGGTTGAACGCCCGCGAGATCGACCAACTGACTCGAAACGCCATCTTCCAGGTCGGTAACGACAAACACGATGCCCCGGCCAAGGAGTTTTTGGGCCAGGACGCCGCCGTGCTGGCTCGCGGCGCCGGGCGATCCGTGCCGGAGGACACCGAGCTGCTGTTCGGGGAAACCGACGAAACGAACCCGTTCGTGTCCGTCGAGCAGATGATGCCCTTCGTCCCGTTCGTGCGATGCCGAGACGTGGACGAGGCGATCGCCAAAGCCAAGCTTTACGAGCACGGTTTCAAGCATACGAGCATCATCCATTCGCGCGACGTCCGCAACATGACGAAGATGGGCCGCGTGCTGGACACGACGCTGTTCGTCAAGAACGGACCCTGCATGGCCTCGCTGGGATTGGGTGGCGAGGGTTACCTGTCGTTCTCCATCGCCGGTCCAACCGGCGAAGGAGTCACCACGCCGCTGACATTCACCCGCGAACGTCGCTGCTCGATGATCGACGACCTGCGGATTTTGGGCAAAGGGTAGACAGCCATGCATGCGGGCAAGGTGATCGGTACAGCAACCGCGACCATCAAACACCCGACGCTGACCGGTGCGAAACTGTTGCTGGTCCAGTTGACACTTGCCGACGGAGTCACGCCGGACGGGGACCCGTTGCTGGTGGTCGACGGTGTCGGTG
The DNA here is from genome assembly GCA_007695205.1 of Planctomycetaceae bacterium. GTDB lineage: Bacteria > Planctomycetota > Planctomycetia > Pirellulales > Pirellulaceae > SKKK01. The sequence goes on along the minus strand of REEF01000603.1, from coordinate 6,742 downwards.
CGGGATGTGGCGAGACGGTGCTGATCTCCAGCGACACGCGACGCGCTCGTGAATTATTGGCTGCCAACGCCACTCCCGTGCGTTGGACAACGATCGGAATCAAGGACTAGAGATTTGATGGCTGACACGCAAATCGATATCGAAGCGATCGTCCGCCAGGTCGTGAAGCAACTACTGCGCGACGCGCCAGACGACGCCGGTGGGCAGCCGCGATCCGACGAGTCCGCCGAGCCAGTCAGGGACATGCAGGCAGCGCGGACCGAGGCCGGAGTCCTCGAGATCGCTGATCGCGTGGTGACCTGGGCCGGCCTGAAGGACCGGTTGACGGGCGTGCGGCGTTTGATCGTGCCAGCCGGTGCCGTCCTGACCCCCTCGGTCCGCGACGAATTGAGGAAACGGAACATCGCCTGCCAGGTTGCCAGCCGCTTCGACCAATCGGCCGGTGCTCCGGGGCCGAAGCTGCTGATCGCCACCTCCTGCGGCGAACACGGCGCGCAGACGGCGGTCCAGGCGATCGAAGCCGAGGCCGTCGGTGCCGCTCGGATCGGTAGCGGCAGCTTGGCCGACATGATCCAGCAACTTCGCCAGCGCATCCAACGCGACCAGGCTCCCGGCGTGCTATTGACCACCACTCCGGCGGCGGCCGTGTGCCTGGCCAATCGATTCGGGCGATTGCGCGCTGTCTGGGGAACCGAGCCGGCTGTGGTGGAGGAAAGCTGCCGTTCGGTCGGTGCCAACCTGCTGGTGCTGGACCCGCGACACAATCCGGCCAACCAATTGCGGAGCATGGTCCGTCAGTTCCTGCGAGGCAGCCATCAGTGCCCGGCACCGTGGCAGATCGTCCTGGCTGGAGGAGACCCATCATGAGAATCGCTCAAGTGATCGGAACGGTGACCCTCTGCCAATTGCACCCCAGTTTCTGCGGCGGCCGACTGAAGCTGGCCGTACCCCTGTCGCTGGATAACCTGACCGGTAAGAGCGAACCAACGGCCCCCCCCATCGTTGTCTGGGACGAATTGGGCGCGGGCATCGGCGATCGAATCGCCATGGCCGAGGGCCCGGAGGCCAGCCAGCCGTTTCGACCCGAACTGAAACCCGTCGACGCATACAACTCGGCGATCTTAGACCAAATCGATATCCGACTGGAGACCTGATGCGCTGCTGAGAATAGCTCGCGGCAGCGGACGAAACCTTTCGATCAAGGCAAGGAACCTGAATATGATGAACGCCCACAAGATCAAACTGGAAATCTGCGACATCGGACGCCGCATTTATAACAAAGGGTTTGCCGCCGCGAACGATGGCAACATCAGCGTGCGAATCAACGACAACGAGGTCCTGTGTACGCCCACGCTGCACAGCAAGGGATTCTTGAAGCCCGAGGATATCTGCACGGTCGACATGTCCGGCAAGCAGATCGCCGGCAACAAGAAGCGTTCCAGCGAAGCCTTGTTGCACTTGGAGATCTACAAAGCGCGCGCCGATGTCAAGAGCGTCGTACACTGCCATCCGCCTCATGCCACCGCCTTTGCCGTGGCGCGCGAGCCGATCCCGCAATGCATCCTGCCGGAAGTCGAGGTGTTTTTGGGCGATGTGCCGATCGCCCGTTATGAAACGCCTGGCGGCCAATCGTTTGCCGAAACCATCCTGCCCTTTGTCAGCAAGACCAACATCATGCTGCTGGCCAATCACGGCACGGTCAGCTACGGCGAGTCCGTCGAGCGGGCCTATTGGTGGACCGAGATCCTGGACGCCTACTGCCGCATCCTGATGTTGTCGCGTCAGTTGGGGCGAGTCAGCTACTTTACGGAGGAGAAGGAACGCGAGTTACTGGCCCTGAAGCAGCAATGGGGTTGGCAGGATCCGCGGAACACGCCCGAGTACAAGAACTGTGACGTGTGCGCCAACGACATCTTTCGCAGCAGTTGGGAAGCAGCGGGCGTCGAGCGAAAGGCCTTCGATCCCCCGCCCCCGATGAAGCCCGACACGTCTGCAGCGCCCCCGGCCGCCCCAGCGACCGGCGGTCCCGACATCGACGCCCTGGTCCAAGTCATCACCGATCGAGTCCTCGATGCGCTCGCCAAGCAATGATCGCCTGTCGCCAGCAACATTAGGGTCCACTTCACATCAACCGATAACCTTCTTGCTGAAACACGGTCAAACCTTTCGGAAAAGAACACGAAAACTGTTTAGGGAACACTAATCTTCGCTGATTTACACTAATCAAAAACTTGTTGTTCAGAATTCGCCTTCAGAACTCGCCGCATGCAATCCAACCGGCTCTGCTTCTCCGCTCAGCCTTGATCTGCCCTGCCCTGTTTGGCGTGCCTCGGCCCATTCTATCCTGTTCTGCTCTGTCCTGCCCCTGCTCCCCATTAGTGGTCATTAGCGCAGATTAGTGTTCCCTAAAAAAGCGATCCCTGTTTTAGTGTTCCGTCCCTGCTTTCACGTAGCGGATATGGATCACCACCAGCAGTGGTCCTGGGATCTCGTTGCCTTTGTACATTTCCGTTTGCGTCTGATATTCGTCGCCCAGTTCCGTTCCCTCCCGCCGGCGCCTACGGCTGGGCGTTAAACGGGGACGCCGGCGCCTACTGGATGGCCAGATGCGTCACGTGCAGAAAATGAGCCATGCCGCGCCCGTTGGAATACTGTTCCATGCAATCGGTAAGGCGCAGCAAACAGCAGCGCCGTGTCGGTTTCGTGGATAGCCGCACAGCGGCCGTGGATCTGCCGCTGGAAACCATCCGCTACAGTGACTGACCAAAACCGCACCAGTGTGCGCCGGGCTCATGGAGGATGGAGAATCAAGTGATCGAGAAGTTACAGGCCACTCAACGAGCCGTTGAGGCAGACGACCTGAACCAGGCGCGCCAGGCTGCGTGCCAGTTGCTCCAGGAACGGATGGACGATGTCCCGACGTTGGGCATCGACTTGGACGGCACCATCGACGAAACGCCCGCGTTCTTTCAGGTACTCACCAAGACCTGGCCCGGCCGCGTGGTGATCATCACGGCTCGCGGTTGTGCCTGGCGTTGGAAGAGTTGGTCGAGTGGGTCCGAGGCCCACGCGGATGGCAATCTGGTGGCTGCATGACCAAGGCCGCAGGGGCCACCATCCCCATGGAAAACGCCTTACCTGAAGATGACTCTCGATCCCTGAGGCGTTGAACTCCAGCGCTCTATCGCATGGATTGAATCCCGACCGTCGCACCGTGATAGAACGTGTTGCCGGACGCATTGATGCCCTCTTCGAACACAAAATCGCTGGCTGCAACCTGCTCGGTGGCGAAAGCGACTTGATGGACCCAAAGCAACTGGTATCAGGCTTGAGCCGACCAGCGCTGCGAAAAGTGGTAGTTGCCTCGGATGCCCAGTTCGCCGAGGAAGGAAACGGGCGTTCGATCACCGATGGCCGTTTGGGTGCTGATACCTGTGGTATAGGAACTTCGATTCGCTGCGGCATTCCCGAAGATTCCGGCTTTGCCGAAGGCGTCGGCGGTGAACCGTCCACCGCAGTCCCACAAGAGCACATCGGCGCCCAATTGGCCGCCGTACAACCGATTCCGCGTCACGGTTTGGATCGAAAAAGGAACGGGAGGTTCGATCAAGTCGGCAGCGAACCGCTCGTCCAGCTCGGCATAACGGAAGCCTGCCAGCAGAGTCCATTGGTCGTTCCAACGATACCGGGCATTGAGTTCGAAGTTGTGCAGTTCGGACGAGAGCGATGCTGCGATGGCAGTCCCGGCGGAGACGGTCACCGGTGGTGAGGCATTGACCGAATTCAGCCGGGTTCCGGGCATCGTCGGCACGTTCACGCTGGCATTCCAATGATCGACCCCGAAATAGCGGCACTCGATCCCGAAGCGATCGCACATCCAACGAGTCAGCGACGCATCGAAGCCAGCATGGACGCCCAGGTGGAAGTCGCTGGCGTTCAAAACTTCCGCATTATCCGCTTGGTCCACAAACAACGCGGCCGAGGCCGGATCGCGACGAGTCAGTAACAACGCGTCAGCGGTGACTCGCCAAGAGTCCGATGGGCAGCGGTTGCACCAGGCTTCGATCGATTGCTTCGCCGGTTTCATCCCAAAGTCTTCGTCACCCTCGCTTGGATCGAACGTTCCGTCGACGTGAAACACCGCGTTGAAAATCGGTTCGGAAGCATCGACCGACCGTAAAACGACCGGCGTTACCACAACGACCAACGCAGCCAGCATCATGTACTTGGCCATCCAGCTGTCCCATGCCATACGGGTTCCTTCCCGAGCAGCTCTTTAAGTAGAGCACAGCGGCCGTTGGAGTTGCCGCTGAATGCCGCTTCTTCCAAGAATCGTCTGATCGAGCGTTGAAAATCGAGGAAAAAAGGAAACCTGATGCTGGTTCACCCGACATGTCCCATCATCGGCACGATCCGCACCACCCATACACCCATTCTGACCGGTACCAATATCACCATTCTTATTTCATTGCAAGCTACGCGCCCGATGGAATCAGAACGGGCCGCAGAGGTTCTGCGGAGCAGGGTTTTTGACGTGGGCATGGTTGTATTTCGCAGGATACGATCACCATTGTTTTGTGTTTCCCAAATTTTTTTTTCGTTTTTTTCGGTCGTCAAGCAGCATCGCAAACCTTTACGTGAAAACATCTTATAGTTTTTCCCGACTTGCCGTTACCTCTCGGTAGCCCCTACAACTACGTTCTATTGATTGATCTTCTTTTATATTTGCCCAAAATAGAGCGTTTAGGTCGGCGACGGCTGTCGGCACCCCGACCGCATCGGCAACATGGGGGCGAAGACGCGGTTCTTTCGGCTATGTAGTTCAGCCCAGGCAAGTTACTTCCTTTTCCGAAAGCTTCTCATCTTCTTTCGTAGAATTGAGTACAACGATGCTAACCCGAACGCAGAAGAAGCGGCGGGCTCGTCGCAGGTCGTTTCGACCACGCATGGAACGGCTCGAGCCGCGGCTGTTATTGACAGCCATCTCGCTGGACCAGCGATTGGTGGGCGAGATCGAACATTCGGGCGAAACGGATACGTTCAGTTTCGAGATCATGACGACTCGGCGAGTTTCCGTTTCCGTCGATACCTCACCCAGTGGCGGGCAGGCTTTGGGAGGGGCGTTCGTCGCATTGCGGGACCCGGACGGTCCGGCCGGTGTTAGAACTGTTCTCGCCGGAGGGCAGCTTATTGGTTAGCGGCGCTTCGGGAACGAACGTCTTCGACACGCGGATCGCCGATTTCACGGCGTTGGCCACTGACGAAGGCGGGGCCGGTACGGGAACCTATCAGATCCGCACCACGGCGCTGACGGGCGCGCTGGGCTATTTCGAGCTGGGCGTGTCGGACCGGCCTGTGGAAATGCCGCGGGATCTGGCGTTGGGCACGTTCGTCGCCGGGCATTTGAATCATCTGGCCGACGAGGATGTGTACACGTTCGCTGCGCTGGCTGGGGACGTGGTGAGAGGCGAGTTCGTCGCTGCTGTCGACGGGCGACTACAGTTTTGCGGTCTGGACGCCGGAGCGGGCTCCGGAGCCGATCGCGATCGGATTTGGCGACGTCCAGCCGGGGCGGATCGACATCCGGGGGGACGTGGTCGATTTCGCCTTGGCGGTGGGCGAGCAGCAGGTTGGGCAGGCGGTGTCGGTGGTGGTCTCGAACGTCGGCAACCGGTCGTCGAACAGTTTCCGGGGTCGGCTGGACTTGTTCGGACCGGATGAGACGCGGCTGGAGCGACTGGACAGCATCCACTACGCCAGCGGGGCGAAGATCGCAGATGTCGTGCTCGAAGAGGCGGGGACGTACACGATCCGCTTCATCGAGCGGACGAACCGGTTTACGGGCAGTTTCAGTGTGGCGGTCAGCGACCAGTCGTTGGCCGAGCCGGTCCCGTTGCCCGCTTTCAACACGGAGATCACGGGAACGCTGACGCGGCTGGCGGAAGTCGATGATTACACGTTTACGGGCACGGCGGGGCAGGTGCTGACGTTCGAGCGACTGGGCAACGCGAACATCAGCATGACGCTGTTCGGTCCCGACGGCCACGTGCTGACAGGTGGGGGGAACTTCGACACGTTCCTGGAGTTCGTGGAGTTGCCGGAGGACGGGGAGTATCGGCTGGAGATCCGGGCCGGCGGGGGGACGGAGAGCGGTCAGTTGCTGTTTACCGGGGAGTACCGGTTCGTGGTGTGGACGCCGGAGCGGGCTCCGGAGCCGATTCCGATCCATTTCGGCCAAGTGCAGCCGGGGCAGATCACGATCCGCGGGGACGTGGTCGATTTTGCGTTGGCGGTGGGCGAGGAGCAGGTCGGGAAGCCGGTGTCGGTGGTGGTTTCGAATGTCAGCAACCGCTCGTCGAACAGTTTCCGGGGTCGGCTGGACTTGTTCGAGCCGGACGGGACGCGACTGCAGCGGGTCGACAGCATCCACTACAGCCACGGCGGACGGATCGGGGACGTCGTGCTGGACGAGGCGGGGACGTACACGATCCGCTTCATCGAGCGGACGAACCGGTTCACGGGGGATTTTTCGGTCGGGGTGAGCGCGCTGCCGGTGCCTGAGCCGGCGCCTCTGCCCGGGTTCAATCAAGAGATTACGGGGACGCTGACGCAATTGGCAGAGGTCGAGGCTTACCAATTCGAGGGGACGGCGGGCCAGGTGCTGACGTTCGAACGGTGGGGGAGCGCGAACATCAACATGACGCTGTACGGTCCCGATGGCGAGGTGGTGGCGGGGGCGGGG
>REEF01000123.1 GCA_007695205.1 Planctomycetaceae bacterium | reverse complement strand
GTGGCAGCGCGTGATGGGCAACAACCCAAGTCACTTCAAGGGCGATTTGAATCGTCCGGTGGAGTCGATTTCGTGGAACGATGCGAAGGAGTTCGCCGATCAGTTCAGTCAACGGTATGGAGTTGGCGCTCGTTTACCGACGGAAGCGGAATGGGAGTATGCGTGCCGCGCAGGTACGCGGACGCAATACTCATTCGGCAACAATCAAAGTCAACTCAGCGAATACGCGTGGTTCAGCGGCAACTCAAACCGAAGTACGCAACGGGTTCGGCGCAAGAAGCCCAATCCGTGGGGTCTGTACGACATGCACGGAAATGTGTGGGAGTGGGTGGCTGATTGGTACGGTGGGTACGAAGCGGGTGCCGTGACTGATCCTACTGGACCCCGAACAGGATCGAGCCGTGTTCTTCGCGGCGGGTCGTGGAACCTCAGCCCGCGCTACCTGCGATCGGCGAGCCGCAGCAGGGTCTCGCCGGGCTTCCGCGGCAGCAACCTCGGTGTCCGATTGGCCCTGGACTCGAATTAGATTTTGCTCTTTCTCTCTTTTACCCTTTGCCGAGCGCAGCGAGGCCAAAATTTGAAAAAGTCGAAAACAATATCAAGAGAAACTTCAGATGAGTTGAAGGTCATATCCGACTTTTATGATTTTATGCTCTGGCTCATTCAGCGCATCGAGAAGTTTCCGCGTCATCACCGATACAGTCTCGGCATGACGATGGAGAACCGGCTTCACGAGATTCTGGCACATCTTCTTGAAGCCAGATATTCGCGCGAGAAGAAAGCGTTGCTCCGCCAAGCCAATCTGGACCTTGAAATTGTTCGTTATCAATCCAGACTTGCCAAAGATCTCAAAGCGCTGCCGATCAAAAGCCACGGCTCAGCATCGCGGATGCTTGCAGAAATCGGGGCTCAAGTTGGCGGCTGGCTGAAATCGCAAGGAGGCCGGACGTGAAGCGATACGGCCACCTGTGGGAACGAGTCGTTTCATGGGAGAACTTGCTGTTGGCTGCGCACAAAGCGCGGCAGCGAAAGCGGTCATCACCGCCTGTTCAGCGATTTCACTTTGACCTGGAGCATGAGTTGGTGAAACTGCAGGCCGAGTTGCTAGATGGATCGTATGCGCCGGGTGCATTTCGAACGCACTGGATCACGCGGCCGAAGCGTCGGCTGATTTCGGCGGCCCCGTTTCGTGATCGTGTGGTGCATCATGCGGTGATCAATGTGCTGGAGCCGATTCTGGAGCGACGGTTTCACGCCGACAGTTACGCTTGCCGCAAGGGGAAGGGCACCCATGCGGCCGCGCGGCGTCTCCAGTATTGGATGCAAAGGCGACGCTATGCCCTTCAGTGCGATATCGCCAAGTTCTTTCCGAGCATTGACCACGCCGTGATGAAAGCAGAGTTCCGCCGGATGATCAAGGACGGCCGGCTGCTGCGACTAATGGATTTGATCGTTGATTGTTCCAACGAGCAGGAACAAATTGTGGATTGGTTTGACGGTGACGGGTTATTCGATCCAACGGCACGGCGGCGCGGGCTGCCGATCGGCAACTTGACCAGCCAATGGTTTGCCAATTGGATGTTGAACGGGCTGGATCACTTTGTTGCAGCGGAACTGCGTTTGGGCGCGTATGTTCGGTATTGCGACGACTTCATTGTCCTTGGTGATGACAAGCACGAACTGCTCGTCGTCAAAGACAAGATACGCTCGTATCTGGAGCACCGGCGGCTACGGCTTCATGAACGCAAAGCACAGGTGCGACCTGTCGATCAGGGTGTGACATTCGTCGGCTATCGTGTCTGGCCGTACCGCCGGGCGGTGAGGAAGAGCAATGTGCGGGCGTTCCGACGGCGTATTCGATGGATGAGAAAAGCATACGCGCATGGCCTTCTTGAGTGGCACGATGTGCGACAGCGACTGGCAAGTTGGATCGGCCATGCGCGTCAAGCCAACAGCGAACGATTGCTGAAAAGTCTATGTGAGGAATGGAGGTTTGTACGGGGCGATGCCGAGATCGAACCGTGTTCTTCGCGGCGGGTCGTGGAACAACAACCCGCGCAACCTGCGATCGGCGAACCGCAACAGGAACACGCCGGACAACCGCAACAACAACAACGGTGTCCGATTGGCCCTGCACTCCTCGGCCCTTGCCACTCTGAGTCCGGAATCATGTTGTCCACGGATGGCATGAGCGCAATTCGAGAGGAGTCCTGGCATCGTTCCAGTGCTGGTTCAATCAGGGCCAGCCAAATGAGTCACGGGTCGCCACGGGTAGTAGGCAGCAGCTCGAACTTCGAGACGACCCTTTCTCCTGATGAAATCTTGGGCAATAGATTCCAAATGAGTCCCTGAGCGGGTATTCTGGGCAGCCAGAGTACCCCGGAATGGGAGTAGACAGCGATGGACCGATTCCTGACACTCGATGAGGCGGCTGAGATCCTCGGCGTGGACTACAAGACGGTCTATCGCCTCGTCCGCTCCGGGGCATTGCCGGCGGGCAAGATCGGCCGGGTGTATCGCATCAAGCGGGCGGACCTCGATGCCTACTTCGAATCAACCAAGACGCAGCTCGCGCAAGGAGCGCCCACGCCGCTGAAGGGGCTGCGCTGCTGTGTCACGGGCAAACGGATCGTGAGCGAACTGGATATTGGCGGCTACTGCTCGGAAACGGGCGGGCCGATCTGCGCTGACGCTTGGGCAGCCGGACATCGTGCTGCGTCAGCAACATCACACAAGCAGACAACTCGAATCAAAGGGGAAGCGACATGACGTGGAATGTCTCGTCTGGATTCACGCCGTTGGCGGCGTGTGTGCTGGCGGCAGTGTTGTGGGGATGCGCACCATCGGCCGAGCGTTATCCAGTGCAGCCCGTGCCTCAACAATCGACCGGCCCCGCGCCGCAGGAACAGCCGCGGACGGTCCAGCGTACACCGCCGGAGACGCAGCGACCGGTCAGGGATGAAACGGGTCTCGCGGTGCCGGATGAAGCGGTGACCACGGAATCAACGCGCGAAGAGCTGGCAGAGCAGGTGGCGTACTACTACCTTGATTCGGTGCACATGGCGGTCGTCAGCCGCGAGGCGCTGGATGATCATGGTTTAGGTGATGATGTTGCTCAGAAAATGCGTGAGGCGTTCAGCGAACTGGGCATGCGCGTACAGAACGCAGCGGGGGCGTCGCTGCACGGAACGGATGCGAATACGATTCGTCGTCTGTCGCAGCAACTCGATGCCGATTTGATCACTGTTGTGCTGGGAAACTCCCAGAAGCGATCGAGTCTTGGCCGCATGATGAG
>REEF01000125.1 GCA_007695205.1 Planctomycetaceae bacterium | reverse complement strand
GATCAGAAACGGCGGCCGGCCTTCGTCGGTGGGCAAAGCCCTGGCGTACTGTTCGGCCTGGCCGCGAGCGCGGAACATGGCGTCGTCCCAGGTGGCCGTGCCGCGAGTCCCGTGGCCCCGTTTGCGTTTGGCCCGGCGCTGCTGCTGTTTGGCGGACAAGACCGGTGCCGTCTCCTGCTGTTGGACCCCCTGCTTGGATTCCAGCACAAAGCAGCCACGTTTGTACAGATCGATGCGGCAGGTGGAATAGGTGCCGTCCAGGTTATCGAATTGCACGTTCCGCTCGAACACATACGCGTTCTGACTATCGTCTTCGACCGTCGGCTCAGGCCTTGGCACATCCAGCACTTGGCACAATTCGGCCAGAAACAACTGGTAATTGGCCCGTTCGGCACCGCCGGAACGCGCCCAACGCTCGATAAATTCCTCGACCAACCGCTCGTCCATGCCGTTCGTCCCCACCTGAAGCAATCCGCCCGGGTAACCATCCATGCCGGGAAGTATACCACCCGACGCGGACGGATGTGGAGCCGGCGTCAGGTCTTGACTTATAACTTATCATGACCCCATCTACCATCCCGGCCGGATGCCTCGCATCGGCCCAGTCTCAGGGGAGGCACAGAAAAATGGATGGCAGAAAAATGGGCAGGATCGGAAGAAGGTCGGAAATCGTCTTGGGCCACGCCGCTTTCGGAGCTTCGGGTTGCTGCTTCCAATTCAGCTCCCCCCCCGCATCGTCCATCCCCACAACCGATTTTTCTGCCATCAATCTTTCTGCCTAATTAAAGATCGTCTGTCCGGGGTCAGATCTTGTAAATTACCCAGTTTATGCTCCTGACCCCTTTACAGATCCGTGGATCAGGTTGTTACCGGGGCGATGGGCTTTTCGTACAGTTGATATCGTTTTCGTAGCTGCGCGCCGAGGTTCTCGATCGAGTTGCGCATCAGCGTGTTGGCTTCCAAGACGTAGCTGGTTTCGCAGTGCATGATGCCTTTGCGGAAGCAATTGTCGAAGTAGTGTCGGTACAACACGGCGGCGGCTCCCATCGCCTCGGCTCGCGGAGTGCTGGCGTAGACGTAGACGACGTACTTTTGGATTTTGCGGCGGTGTCGCAGGTAGCTCAACCAACCAAACGGTAAGACGCGGCCGTTCATCAAGGCTAGTAGTTCATTGTAGTCGGGACACGCGACAAACACGGCCTCGGGGCGGCCGTCGATCTCGGCCAAGAAAAACATATCGGGATCGATGATGCGTTCCAGTTCACGTCGCAACGCGTGCATTTCGCCATCGGTCAACGGAACGAAACCCCAGTTGTGTTGCATTGATTCGTTACAGATTTCGCGGATCAACTGCAACTCCTCTCCGACCCGATCGCGGCGTGGACCGCGGATCCGTATGTCCGAACGCTGTTCGACGAATTGGCTGAGCCGCGCGATGCGGCGTCGCCAGCGGTCGATGTATTGGGGGGTGTAGTGCGAGTAGTTCCAGCCGTAGACTAGCACGCGCATGACCGGGTCGAACCCATAGGCCTCCGCATGCTGGGGATAAAACGGTTGGGTATAGGGCATCGGGATCGTCGGCGGATGCTCGAACCCGTCGATCAAGAAGCCGACGTTGGCGTTCATCGACGGGTTGGTCGGCCCGCGCATCCGCTCCAAACCTCGTTCACGCAACCAATCCTCGGCGGCGGTGAACAGGCTGCGGCTGACGTCCGGATCGTCGATGGCTTCGTAATGGCCGAAGAAGCCGATCCGGTCGTTCCAGTGCTGGTTGTGCGATCGGTTTTCGATGGCAGCGATGCGACCGACAGGCTTGTTCGCTCGATATGCCACGAACAATTCGGCCTCTGCATGCTCATAGAACGGGTTATGTCGCGGGTCCATCTCGCGACGATGCTCGCGGCGAAGCGGCGGAACGAACAGCGGGCGCCCTGCGTTCAGTTGGTACATCAATTCCAAGAAATCACGGCGCTGACGGCGATTCCGAACGGGTTGGATTTCGAGATCACTCAAGCTTGTTTCTCCCTTGATCTGCGACGACACTTGTTCGGGTTGCCGTCGCGGCGTGAATTTCCGTGGTTTAAGGGTTGTCGCGTTTGACCCACTGGATGGTCGCCTCGATCGCCTGTTCGAACGAAACAGCGGGTGCGTAGCCCAATACTTTGCGAGCCGACGTGATGTCGTAAATCTGTGATTGGCCGAGCTCGAGGACGGCCATGCGAGTCAACCAGGGCCGCTGACGCAATCGGAACCACCTGGCGAACATTTCGCAGGGCATCGACGCTGCGTACGCCAGCGTCGAAGGTATCGAGAACCGTGCTCGGGGGACGCCCAGGCCATCGGCCAGCGCGTCGATGTACTGTCGCCAGGTGATCGGCGAATCGTCGCAGACGTTCATCGTCTGAGCCATGGCTTCCGGAACCGATCCGGCCAGGCAGATCGCGTCCACCACATTGTCGACGTACGCCAAACCAGCGACGTGCCGACCGCCATCGAACATCACCATGCTGCCTCGGCGCAGGTGCCCAACGACCTGGCCCACATAATTCTGGCAGCCCGGCCCAAAGACCATCACAGGTCGCAAAATCACGGCCGGCAGGCCTTCGCATCGGATCGCTTGGGCAACCAGTTGTTCGGCGGCAACCTTCGTCTCGATGTACGGGATCTTGCGTAGACGTTGTGGATGATGTTCGTCGATCGACTGGCTGGTTCGAGGGTAACCGTACACGGCAGCCGAGCTCAGGTGAATCAGCCGTTGGACGCCAGCGGCCAGGGCTGCGACGACCACATGCCGCGTGCCCTCTACATTGACCTGCTGGAATTGTCGCCGCGGTCCCCAATCGGAGACCAAAGCGCCACAGTGGAACACGCGGTCCACGCCATCCATGGCTCGGCGGACCATCATCGAGTCGGTCAGATCGCCCGTGACCAGTTGCACCCCATACTGCCTGAGCCGTGTCACATCGCTGTGCGGCCGGACCAGGGCGCGCACGGACCTGCCCTGGTCGATCAATCGCTGCACCAGCCGGCTGCCGATCAGTCCGGTGGCACCGGTCACCAGGTCCAAGTCGTCTGCCATGCGAACGCCGCTTCTTGTTGCACGGGATGAATCTGCGCATTGTTTCTCTATCGACTGGCAGACGCCCCGCACCGTGAGGAAAGAGTACCGGCCTGACCCAATTTGCGCAATACGCGTTAACGCCCCCCTCTGTTGGACGTTCTTTTTTTCATGAACAGTACGGTTTTGTGGAAGGGGTCGGGAGTCGTTTTCGGGCAAGCTCGTTTCCCTAGGTTTGGTCGTTGG
>REEF01000126.1 GCA_007695205.1 Planctomycetaceae bacterium | reverse complement strand
TGGCACCTTTGGGGACGTCCGCACCTTTGGGAACGCTCATCCTGGACCGAACCGGCGCCCAACCAGGAATTCCCGTCCCAGCCTACCGTTTTCCCGTTCGGTTCTGGCGATGAGTCACCTGCCGTCGCGTTGCGACTCTTGGATGATGCGGCGTCGCATGCCCCACGGACTCGCGTCCGTGGCTATTGCATGTCGTCGCTTCGCGACTGGGATGCTGATCGCTAGAAAAAGGCCGGTCCGTTTCGCCACCGACACGATAGGTGGGTGGCACCTTTCGGATAATCATTAGCCGGTTGTCGAGCGAAGCGATACCATCGGATCGGCACCGGAATACCACCGGACTACGGCCGGGTCAGTCCAGTAACCAGCGGACGGCTTGGGGGAGGATCTGGTCGTCGGGACCGTCATGGATCGTCAGGCGGTCGCGGCGATCGGTGGCTTGCCACGCTTGGACTAACACCGGTACGGTTTGCTCGGATTCGCCGGCCAACCAGATCCGGCTACGGGCCAGTGTTAACATTCCCGGCAGATCGAAGTACTTGGCTCCGCCTGGCAGGAAATCCGGCGAATGGATATCGTCGATGGCGGCGAATCGGAACCTTTGCGTGTCCAGCACGGCTTTGTCGACCGCGTCGCCAGCGACCGACAGCGCGACGGACGCCCAGGGGCCGCTGCCGTGCAGGCCCGCCAGATCGACTTGCTGGTCGGGCGAACGCTGCCGAGCAAAGGCGATCAGCGTCAATACATCGTGAACGCGACTGGCGAACACCGTGTGGTTGTAGCCAAAGGTGTAAGCCGCTGCCTCACGCGGGTTCTTGACTCGCGGCGTCTGCTGCAAGGTTTCCTCGGTCGGCAGGAATTCCCCCTGATACAGCAGGTCCCCGCCCAGCACCGTCACACCCGATCCCAGCAGCTCCGCGACGGCCGGGTGCAATTCTCCAGAATGTTCGAACAATCCAGACTTGCCCTCTGCTGATAACCACACCACCATCCGATTGGCCGTCGCATCCGGTTCCAGCAGCACCACGGGTAACTGCTCGCCCGCCGGCCGATGGTTCAGCAACCCGTTGGTCTGCACCCAACCGTCGCGTTCTCGGCGCTCGACCGATTCGAATTCGACGTCCTCCGGCGACGGCAGTCCGCGCCCGATCAACGTTTGCACTGCGCCGCCGATCACTCGTTCAAAGCGATCCCCATCGGCTGGGTCGCGAGGCAGCAGTGCGTCCAATTGTCGATCGCTGTCGGCCTTCCAGGCTCGCAGCAGATCGCGTTCGAACTGATCACCGCCTTGCGGTTTGGGATGATCGGCATTCCAGACCGTCAATTCGTCGGGCGTCAGACGCTGGTACGGACCTTCGACGATCGGCGAGGGCAATCCCAGCTCAAAATGCTGATTCATCCACTCGTACATCACCGCGCGATTGACATAGTTGAAGTTGTGCCGGAACCAGACCAGCGGGTGCAAGCGGACTTTCTCGGCAGCCTGGAACATCTCGTACAATTGTTTCAGTTCCGGAAAGCCCTTGGTTTCCATTTCCCGAGTCCAATCATCGGCGCCGGTCAAGGCTTGGGGCTGGGGCGCGAACAGGGCGGCGAATTCGACATTGCCGGTCCCGATGCGCAGCAGGCAGGCGTTTTCGCAGGTGCAACCGCCTTGCATGGCGGTCGACACCATCACGGCGGGAAAGCTGACCGCCAGCCGCGGATCGATCGCGGCCAGCAGGAACGTCTGCGTGCCTCCGCCACTGGCACCGGTCGCGCCCAAGCGTTGGGGATCGACGTCGGGCAGGGATTCGAGGAAGTCCAGCGCCCGGATCGAATTCCACGTTTGCAGACCCATGACCGATTGCAGATTCGATTCGGCCTGAGGGCTGTAGAACCCCCAGCCTTCCGCCCGATTCATGTCGGGCCGTTGCTTGGCGAATCGATGAGCGATCTCGTACGAGATCTGCTGGCAATCGGCATAGCCGATCATGTCATAGTGGAAGACGACGCAACCCATCCTAGCCAGTTGCACGCAGCGAGCCTGCATCGGGCTACGTCCGCCGTCTTCGAAACGTTCGGCGCCTTGGACGATCTCACGCAGTACGCTCGCTTCGCCCGCATCGTAGAACCGGCCGTTGGGCCAATGGCCGTGAGGCGACAAGATGCCGGGCGCACGTCCGGAGACCTTCTCGGGACGGTAGAGGTTCCCCGTCACGTAGAAGCCCGGAAAGCTCTCGAAGTAGACCTTCTCGATGGTATACCCCGGTTGTTTGATGCGGCCGTGGATGACCGCGTTCAACGGCGTCTTTTCCGGCATCGGCCACAGGCCCTGCGAAACCAGTACCTGGCGTCGAATCTGTTCCGAACGGTGCTGCCAGGCATCCAGATCCGCAGGCGGTTGAAAGGGAAAATACCCGTCCAAATCCTTCAGCGGCTGCAGACGGCGATCGTCCGGCAGGCGTCCTTCGGGCAGCACTCGCAGATCGGAGGCGATGCTGGAAGCGACCAGCAGCAAAGTGCTGAGGACGATGAATGCAAGCCACCCGACCTCATCAGAGACCGACCAACCAGCCTGGAACTGCGAACTGCGGCACGGCAAAGCACGAGACATGGCGCGATTCCTTCGTCAAAAACGTGCACGAGATGACCATGAACGTGGCTTCAGTGTAGAACAGCCACGCAGCAGATGCCAGCGGTAGGCCGGAGGTTGGGGAAAAAGATGCTGACCGGTAGGCTTAGCACCGTGCGAGAAATAACTGACACACTTTCGGCCCCCTCATCCTGCCCTCTCCCCGGAGTGGCGAGGGGACATCGGACAGTTATTTCTCGAACGGTGCTTAGTTCCAGTTTTGCACTAATTGGACACTACCCAGCGAGGGTCGCCAAGTAGGTTAGCAGGCCAATGGAATCATCGTGGGGTGTGGCCGCATGCGACACCTTCGATAATTTATCTTCCCAGCTTTTTCGGCGTAATGTGGTGAGCATGTCCGCGAAGCTTGGCTCCGACTTCCACCAATACCACGGACGATCGGGAATCAGCCATTCTGCGTGTCCTTCGGTCGCGTACCAGACGATTGTTAAGCTGTAGAGAAACATGGCCATGGGGGCTGTACGCTGGACTGCCTTGGGGACACGGTTGGCAGGATCTTCCAGTCCGAGATGCTGCTTGCAATCAAAGTGTGTGACCTCGATCGCCCAACGCAACGAGAAGGTCGAAAGGATCTCCTGTGGATCCAAGCTCACGTCGGTGCTGTAGAAGATGCGCGTCGGTCGACCGCCGACGGTGTCTTGTGAGAGAACAAAACGCAGCAACCGATCTTTGC
>REEF01000127.1 GCA_007695205.1 Planctomycetaceae bacterium | reverse complement strand
CGCCGACGGCACCCGACGAAAACGGTGTCTACCCGGTCTGCGCCGTGCCGGGGTTCACCACGAACGTGTAAGGGTTGCAAAGACGATGCGTGTTTTGGACATTCGGATTAGCGGATCTTACCTTGCCTTTGTTTGCCGTGCATGCCTTTGGCGGAGAAGGGGCAGGAGCAGGCGCCGTGGCAGCTCATCCCGGTGATATCCAGCCAACGGACATGTCAGGCTATATGGGGGTTCAGGCATCCCTGATCCCGCCGCATTACAATGATCCGGCCTGAAAGGTCTCGTAGCATTCGATCGCTTGCCGCTCGGACAGGTCCCGGCGGATCGCCAGACGGGCATGGGCCGTTCTTGTCTGGCCTACATCCAAGTCGCAGCCCAGCAAGGATAGGTACAGCGACCGGTGGCTTTCTTCACCGTAAGGAGTCGAGACCGCGAAGCAGTCTTCCGCACGTGCCATGACCAGTACGGCCAAGCCGCTTTCGGGATCGCGTCGCATGACCAGTGGAGCTGCGAAGTGAGGTAGGATCTGCCATTCGACCGGGTGCGGTAGACGCTGCCATCGTCCATCCTGGATCACGCGTACCGCGGCTTCGTCCCGAGGCGACATCTGCCAGACGCCTCGCTGGCGGGTCGCCTCGAGGAATCCTGGTCGGCCACCGGTCAGCGGGGTGCCTTGGACGTAGACGAAGGAGACAGGAAAGCCGTCCAAGTACGATGCCAGGAAGACCTCCAACCGTTGGACTTGCCGTCGGGCCGTCACCGTGGTCCTCAGATCCAGCGTCAGCGGATCGGCCCACTCGTACACCGCTTGCATCGTGAAAGGACAAGCTTCTTCGAACGTCCAGTCGATGACCACGGCGCCATCGTCCCGCAACCGCGCCTGGCTCGGCCAACTCCACGCGCCGTCTCCGTAGCGGGTTTCGGCGTCCAGCAATCGGTAGTGCGAAAAGACGCCGTAGGCTCGCGCAATCTGCTTGCCTGTGGCCCCATCCGTCAGGGGCATCAGGCCTCGGCTGAGGCCGTCTTGTCGCAACGCACCGCGCAGCGCCCCGGTGTCGAACGCGAACTGAGGCGGATCATGCACGAAAGATAAACCCGACGAGGGTGGCTCGGCAGCGCCCGTCCCGCGCGCCAGCAATGCAGCGGAAGTGCCGAGACTGGTCTGCAGGAATACACGGCGCGAACAGGAAAACGGAAGTCGTTTCGAATGGCGGCTCATGATCGAAAACTCCTTGGTGGCCCCAGCGGAGCCGACCGCATGGGCCGAAATCTCCGACGGATAGGAATACTGATAACTGACACGGATCTCATCCCCCATCACTTGTCCCGGACGACCGAGGCGTATCGGTCCGCTTAAAACGCCATGGCGATCCACCAGATGTAACTGGCGGCCATCGCGTCGACCGACTGCCAGATCCGCTCGCACAGCGACTCGTCCCCCTGAATCGGCGGCAGCGAGCGCCGTTTTTCGGACCAGGGCGTGCAGACGCCCGGCAGACGCCGCCCCACATCGTGTGAGACGAATTCACCGGGCGTCGCCTCCGATTCGGTCGGCCGAGGCGCGCCTCGCGGTGAATCGCAGCGGCAGTGGCCGCGGGAGTACACGCCGTATTCCAACGTCGCCTCGGTCATCGCTCGAATGTTCTCTACTTTCGCGTCACGCTGGATGATCGCCGACGCGTCCATGATATACCCCCCATCGCGGCCGACCGATTGAATCAACTGCTTGCACGCCTGACGCACCTCGGCTGGCGTTCGAAAGCCGAGCAAGTAGTTGGAGAGTCCGCCGCTGAGACAGAACCGATCACCCAACACCTGCTGGACCTGGCGGACGTCGCCCTGATCGATGTGATAGACGATGCTTCGTTCGGGCAACTCCGCGAACGCGCCCAAGTGGTGATCCCAGTTCCCCTCGGCGTAAAAGAGCGTCTGATGTCCATGCGCCCAGAGTTCTTGCACGATCGGCTTGAGGGTTGGCCAGAAGATGTTCTGGAAATGGTCGAAGCTGATGAACGGTACGCAGCCCCGATGCATCCAGAATCCGATCGGCACGTTCTTGTTCGGATCGGCCGTGTCCAGCGCGAACTGCGTCAGGTAGGGCATCAGGGCCTCGCAGGCCGCCAGGACCTTGTCCGGCTGTTCGAGGAGATCGTCGACCAGTCCCAGGTAACCGCGCAGCTTGTCGGCGATGAAATCGAGCGGCGCGCGCAGCATGCCCGCGATGGCCGACGGCATGCCGCATTCGTCGCGCAGCCGCTGTTCCTGGACGCCCCAGGCTTGAAAGAACCGCATCATCGCCATGGAACCGCGGATCAGCGTCAGATTGTGCTCGAAGGTCACCGGCCCGCCGATGGGGCTCAGCGGCTCCGACACGCGCGGAAACCACACATTGTAGAGGAATCCCGTGGGGTCCTCGATCAGCGCGTCGTATTCGCCCGGCTTCATCCACGCCTCTTCCGGCGGCGGCTCGTAATACTGGTGCCCCACGTCGGGCGGCAAATCGATTCCCGGTGTCATGTAGTAGCGCAGACCCATCGCCTGGGTCATGCCGGTCCAGGTGGCCAACATATTGGGAACCACCGCATCCCACGGAAAATCGGTCGCGCAGCGGCGGGCGGCGGCGAAGGCGTTCTCGTAATCGTGGGCCAGTGCCTGGCACGTGTAGCCGGCATACGTGCCCGTGAACTCGGCCACGAACGGTCGAATCGGCACCCGGTCCGGCTGTTCGTTCCGCATCGCCGTCGTGTAACGGTCCAGCCGTTCTCGGTAGAGTTGTTCGCAGTCAGCCACGCGCATTCCTCCTGCCGTCAGCTCGGTAAACGGTTCGATCTCGCGATTGGCGACGCAGCAGAGCGACGTCCCGCGATCCAACCTTTCTACCGGAATAATGGGAACTTACCGATACGAAGCTTAACCCGCCACGGACGAGAACGCAACGGTCTCGGCCGTCCGGCAGAATTATTGCCATCGCCGTGAGCAGTCGCTCGTCATCAAAGTCGACGCACCAGTTGTTTTGCGATTCCTGGGACTGCGATCGCCGACAGATTCGAGCGGAGCCCACGATTCCGGGAACACGACCGTTGGACCAACGAGGCGTTCAGCGGTACCCGGGGTCTTTCCACGAACGCCAAGACGAGCCTAGTGCGGACCCGCTTGCTCTCATGGTGTGGGAGGGGCTCCGGGCAACCCGGACTCCTATCCCGATGGACCTTTGTTGCGAATCTCAAGCCATCGCTTTAGGGAAGTCTGGCTCTCCGTTGACGGACGGCCGAAGACCAAATTCTCCACGCTGATGTCCTCGTCCAATTGCT